>JADJXA010000014.1 GCA_016716065.1 Candidatus Leptovillus gracilis
CTCGCCATTGCCCATGCCGAGGAGTGGCTCATGGCGTATGGCATTCAGTTGGACCTGGACTTGCTCGCAGGAGCCATCGAAGCGGCCGTTTTTTCGGAACTTAGGAACTTCGCCACGTTGGAGGTTGCTGGCCCCCCCATCACAAGCTAACTATCGCAGCGCCGGGTCACAATGCTGGAGCATACGTTTACCCTTATTGAAATCACAGTGTTGCTCAGCCCGGCGCTGCTCTCTGTGGCTATCCTGATCGGCGTGCTGACCGTCATGGTGGTGCGCCGAACAGATGGCCAGGAAATGCGCCGACTGACAGAGCGCGTGCGCAACCTGGAAACGGAACACGCTATAGATGCCGGCAAGTTGGCGGCCGCCGACCGCCAGCTTTTTCAGTTGGGCCGCATGTTGACAATACTGGCTGACCTGGTAGTGGAAAGCGGCATGGTGTTGCCGTTGGAAATCCAGGAGTATCTCAGCACATTTCACGGTCAGGGCAGTGCCGCCGGCAATGAATCGGAACAAATCCTTCACTTGCTGCATGTATTGGACAGATTTTTCGATGCTGACGAGATTAAGGCGCTGGCGTTCAGGCTTAATGTAGATTTTGACAATCTGGCCGGGGAGCGCAAATCAGATAAGGCCAGGTCGCTGCTAAGCCACCTGGAACGGCGGCGACGGCTGAATGAACTGGTTGAGATTGTGCGAGAAGAACGGCCTAATTTGCCGTGGTTGGGGGGACGGGGACCGCCATAAGTGGAATGGGCTGTGGAGAGATTAAGCTATACGATGTCGTCAAATTCCTGGTGACAGTGGCTGCAAACATCATGGTCTACGGGCGTTTTCCCAAAGCAATAATGACAGGTGCGGTACATTTCCTCATCGTACATGTAGACAAATACCATCGTTTTGTTGAGCGCCGACATGTGTAGATACCCACTTTCTAAAACCGTCGCTTCGATGAAGACAGCGCCTTTGTGAAAATGAATCGTGCGGTCCTGCTCTTTGACAAACTGGAAGGAGAATTGGGCTTCTGGGGCACGGCCGTGCCTGCTGCGATAACTATTTTCTTCAACGTTGATATGAACCGTGATGAGGTGTTTGGCATTGTGCCATGTACCGTCCAGAGCGTCCAGCAAAGTGCGCTGCACCTGGCGGCGCTCCGGCCGTTTGCCGCCGTGGTCACCAGTGCGCCAGCGCTTGGCGCGGACAAACTGGTTGGCGTCGCATTGAGGACACCTGCTATCCTGTATAAGGTTGCCACATTTAGGGCAAATGGTTTTACTCACGATTTTCCTCAATAACCGGCAGGGTGGCCAAATACTCTAGCAGTGAGCGATGGATAAAAACCCAACCGCTACCAACGCGACGAAGCAAGATACGCTCGTGCAGGGCATCGAGGAAGGCGACCCGGTGGCGATCACGAAATGGTAAGGCAGTATACCCGCCCTTGCCCACCCACTCAACCGCCCCTGTCGTTGGCAAATCAATACCAACTCCCGCGCAAGGCCGGTCTAAGAAGCCCAAGCTAAACCCTGATAAGCTCGCTCATAAATGGTGTTATAGACGCGATCACAAGTTGATTTGAACAAAGCACGGTCATAACTGGTGGGTAAGTTTTTATCGAGAATAGTCTCAACGGCCGTTTTCACCCTTTCCTGGCTCTGTCCATCCCGATACCAATCTTGCACAATAACTTTAGGCTTCTCTTCGCGCAGGCGTTTGAGCAGAGCTTGGGCTGCGTTCTTGACCGCCACTTCCTCTGTCTTCGTCATCTTCTCTTTCTTCATGAGGTCGAACAATTCCAACTCCTCTTCAGTGAGACCCATGCGGATGTGGCGTTCTTCCTCCTCCGTTAAATCCTGGTTGAATTTGATAAGTTCTTCAAACGTATTTTCGGTCGTCATTCCACCTGCATTGTAGCGGTCGATGATTTCTTGAAGGCGTTGGGCAAAGTCGGCGCGAGTGCTATTTTGTTGCAGCATTTGTTGCAGCTTGTCTTCGATGAAAGCACGAAGATCGGCGATTTCGATGTGCTTGTATGGCTTTTGCCTAAATTCTTCCCGGAGCTTAGCTAAGTTGACCTGGCGTAAATCCCACACTTTCCCAATCTGCTTGATTTGATATTCTGTTTTTGGTTTTTGTGTTTGCAAGCCATCGTCAATAGTAACGACACTTTCGTCCAAAAGTTCGGCGATGCGCAGGCTGACATTGTCAATGTCTTGCTGCTCGATGATGGCGTCGAGAACGCCGCGCAGATACTGGAAGACGAAGACCAGCGGTCGCCACTGCTCTTTTTGCATAATTTCTGGTTTACACGCTTCGTAAAGGGCAGAAATGGTATTTTCGTAGACGGTGAACTCTTTACGCCAGTCGTCTTTGCTGAGCAAGGTATCTGCATATTCTTTGAACTGACTCAGGTTGGTAAAAACCTCTGCCGATTTATCGAGGCTTTCCAGGTCGATGCCTTTGCTTTGGCAGAAGTTGATGCCTTGAGCCAGGGCGTCGTCGAGCAGGCCAAAGAGTGCGGATTTTTCCTGAACGGGCATTTCTTCTTGCCCTTCGGAGCCTTCGGCGTAAGCGGCGAACGCTTCCTTCATGTTGCGGAAGACATTATAGTAGTCGATGATTTCGCCATTGGTCTTGACCACACCATTTATGAGATGGGGGGTGACGCGATTAGCGCGGGCAATAGTTTGCATAAGGGTGTGGTTTTTCATCGGCTTGTCGAGGTAAAGGGTAGAAAGTGTAGGTGCATCAAAGCCGGTGAGCCACATGGCACAGACGAAGACGAGCTGTAGCGGATCGTCGGGGTCTTTGAACTGATATTCGACATCATGACCTTGTTTGTCGAGGTTGTTCATGCGCTGACGGTGAGGCTTGATGTCAAGTCCTTTTTTGGCAAACTTTGCTTCTTCATCGGCCTCTTCACTGATAACAACTGCCATCTGCGTACAACGCATGCAGTCAAGAGTTTTTTGAAGGTATGCTTTTTTGCCTGGGCTGGTGGCGGCTTTGATTTCTTTGTGCAACTGTTTGATTTCTTCTTTCCAGTGATATTGCACTTTGTTATACACTTTCACGGCCGTGAACTTGTCCACGGAAATAACGAGACCTTTGCCCAGATAACCACGCCGGGGGAAATGTTGGACGATGTCTTTGGCGATAGTTTCTAAACGGTCGTCGCGTACAATGACTTCGGTTTCGCGGGCGAATTTCTTTTCGAGCTTGGCCTGCTGCACGTCGTCGAGGTTTTCGTCCTCCAGGATTTCGTAGAATTCGTCACTGAGGTCTTCGTTTTGGATGAGGACTTCTGGTACACGTTTTTCGTAGAAGAGAGGCACGGTGGCGCCATCGTCCATAGATTGGACAAAGTTGTATTCGCTGACGTAACCACCGAACCAGGCGTTGGTTTTGCGATTCTTGCCCAGCAGAGGCGTGCCGGTGAAGGCCAGATATTGGGCATTGGGCAAACCAACGCGCATGTTCTGAGCGAGGGTTTCGTATTGGGTGCGATGGGCTTCATCAACAATGACGATGATGTCCTCGCGGGGTGAGAGAACCGGATATTGCTTGCCTTTAGGATAACGGAATTTGTGGATGAGGGTAAAGACGATGCGCTTGTTTTGACTAAGGAAAGCCCGCATTTCCTGGCTATCTTTGGGACGAACGGCTTCTTTTTTGCTGACGGTGTTGGTATTGAGGAAGTTGCGATAAATCTGTCCGTCTAAGTCCTGGCGGTCGGTGACGACGACGAAGGTGTAGTTGCCGGTCATTTTGCGCCAGATTTTGCGGGCGTAGAAGATCATGGAGAAGCTTTTACCGGAGCCTTGAGTATGCCAGAAGACGCCTAGTTTGCCTCTTTCTTCATCGCTTTGCTGTTGACGTTGGGCAAAAACATCAATGGCTTTGTTGACGCCGATGAACTGATGGTTTTGGGCAATTATTTTTTGGTTGTTGTGGAAAAGGATGAAGTTTTCAATGTAGTCTAAAAGGATTTCTGGACGACAAAGGCCATGGATGATACGCTCCAAACTGGTGCCGGATTCGTAAATTTGTAGGCGGTCGATTTTTTCCTTTTCGTTATCAACCCGTAACCAATTGAAGAAATGTTCCCACCCGGCACTGACGCTGCCAACTTTACTTTCTAGGCCATTGGAGAGTACACAGACGGCTGTGGCATGGAAAAGTTGGGGAATCTCTTTTTTGTAGGTGATGAGATTGCTGTCGTAGGCGTTTTTAAGTTTGATGTTGGAGTTTTTAAGCTCGATGAAGACGAGGGGAAGACCGTTAATATAAAGGAGGACGTCGGGGCGGCGGTAGTAAACGTCGCCTTTAACCCACAGTTGCGAAACGGCGAGGAAGTCGTTGTCGTTGGTGGGGCTGAAGTCGATGAGGCGGACGCGCTGGTGTTCGGTTTTTCCCTGAGCGTTGCTGAAGGTGATGGGGATGCCATCGCGGATGAGGCTGTCCAGTTCCTGGTTGGCGGCGATGAGCGACATGGCGCGGCGGCTGCGGGTGACTTCATGGAGAGCTTCGGCCAGGGCGGTTTCGGGGATGGTGGGATTGAGCCGCTGCGCCGCAATTTTCAACCGTTGAGAAAAGATAACTTCCCGCTTGTCACTGCGCCCACTGCCATCGTTGAGAGTGTTGGCGTCGAGCGTGTAGCAGTTGAGCAGTTCGTAGCCATATTCATTGCGCAAAAGGGTGAGCAAGCCTTGTTCGATGTTATCTTCGGATATGAAGTTAGGCATGGGATGGCTCCTAGTCGGAAATCATGCTGGGTGGGAATTGGATGTCGAGGTCAGCTACGGGCAGTTTGCCGGAGATGAGGCGGGAAAGTAAAAGATCTCGGGATTTTTGAAGAGTTGCTGTTTTACGATTTAAAGAATCTATCTGTTTGAGAATTGGCTCAACAATTCCATCGAATTTATCACGAAGAGGTTTAGGCGGGATTATTACGCTCTGTTTGGATACCAAATCGGGATTTAGGTGTAATACGTTTGCACCATTAGCAAATTCCTTGATGAAATGCCCAAATCCTGAATATCTTAAATAACTATATAAAAATGTTGATGATACTTTTTCCGGCACAATTTTGACGATGTCCAAGGAAATGACAAACGCAACATCTATTGTTTCTGGAATTCGGGCAACACGACCAACAACATCTCGGTTTTGTGTCATGTCTGTCACCGCCATTATTATATCGTTTTGACGTACAACTTGATTTTCTTTATATCTACCCGTGTAATATTTGAGGCCGTCAGTTCGATAACCACCACCTCTGTTAATTGACTTCAGGTTTACGAATGGCATTCCCTCGCCATCATCGTTTATTTCTATGCTGGTGTAAGACTTGCCTTTAACATGAGTAAAGGCTTTTCTTAACTCCCAGCCTTCGGGGACATCTTTTTGGAAAACGGCCGTTTCCCATCCCGGAAAGCGCAGCCTGACAAACCATTCCCGGTAGATTTCTTCGGCGGCTTTTTCCAGGAGAGCGATGCGTTTGTTGTTGTTTTCAATGAGATCATCGTAGGCGGAGAGAACGGCCGCAATCTTCTTTTGTGTTTCAGGTGGTGGAAGAAAAAAATCAAAACGAAAAATAGAATCTAATGTAATACTTGCTTGATTAGCTGCACCTTGAGCAGTGTTAATTATGTACCCTTTAAAACTTCGGTCTTTGAGAAGGTAAAACAGAAAATTTTTGTCAATTTTGTTATTTGGTCGCAGGATAACTGCGTTTTGATTTAACAGGGCACCGTCCAATTCATTTGGTACACGAACGACTTTTCCAACGACAGATGCAGGGTTATTAGGCCAAGACCCAACAGTTTGAATAATAATATCCTTATTATTTAGAGCGTATCCTTTTTTTTCAAAAGCAATTTCTTCTGTAACAAAAACCAAATTAGTTGCATCAATGCCAGCTTCAGAAAAATTGGTGACTTTTACAACAGGAATTCCCTCAGATTGGAACCAATCACTCTTGAAGGCATATCCTTTTTTATGTGTAACATTTTCGCCTAGCCTTTCTGCCACCCAGTTATGCATCTTCATTCACCAATTGCTTCAAATTTTGCATTATGACATTCTCTAATTGGTGTGCTTCGTTATTTAATTTTTCCAAATCCCCATGCAAATCTAGCATTTCTGAAATGAACTCCTCTTCGGTCTTGCCATCTTCCTCAATCACCACGCCCACATAACGGCCAGGGTTTAATGAATAATCCTGTTCTTTTATATCTTCCAAAGTCGCCAGCTTACACAGGCCGGTCACATCTTCATAAGCCGCCTGCGGGAACCGTTCTTGCAGCCAGTGAATGTGGGCAAAAAAGGATTCGGCATCTTTCACTTCGGCTCGCACCGTTTCCAGCGCCGTTTTCAACCCCTTCAAATCGCGGGCGATGCCGCGCCGTTCATTGGCTTCCCGTTCCTGCTTCTCGTATTGGTGCACCGTCTTGTCCAGCGCCTTCAAGCCAGCGTGCAAACCGGCAAAGAAAGGCTCAAACTGAGCTTGCAACTGGTGTTGGGCTGTGTTTTCAGCCTCAATGGTCGTCGGCTGTTGTGCCAACAGCGTCCCTCGCTCCACCAGATACGCTTCATACGCCGCTTGCAAGTCGCTCCAATCCGCCCACTGTGCCAACAAGGTTTGTACGGCATCTTGCCCCTCAGCGTCGTCCAGCACATTCAGCAACTGCGCCGCCACCGCGTGCTCTTTGGCCGCGTTTTCCGCCAGCCGCGCCATACCCTGGGCAAAATAATCGTCCACCACCCGCACAAACGCCGCCCGGTCGCCCCGGTGCAGGCGGCTGATCAGGCCAATATTGATAATCTGCTCCGGCGAAAACTCCCGATGAGCGCGGTCAACCGGGGTAAAGATATTGCGGGCATCGATGAAGAGGATGCGTTCGTCCTGCTTCCCCTTGTCAAAAAACCAGAGCGTAGCAGGCAGTGTCACCGTCCAAAACATATTCGAGGGCAGTGTCAACATGCCATAAATGAGATTCTTCTCAATCAACGTTTGCCGGATGTCGGCTTCACTGTGCCGCGCATCAGACGCCGAGTTAGCCATAACCAAAGCGGCTCTGCCATTTTCCTTGAGCGAGGTGGCAAAGAGATTGATCCACAAATAGTTGCCGTTCGGCACCGTTTCATTACCCGCTGCTTTTTTGTTGCCCTGCCCCTTGTTACGCGGAATGCCATACGTGTTAAAGCGCCGGTCGCTTTCCACGCGCTTCAAATTCACATCATCCACATTAAACGGGGGATTAGCGAGCACATAATCAAAACGGCCAAAACTGCCGTAGGGATCTTCATAATAAGTGTTGGTCTGCTGAACCTCGCCGCGCAAGCCATTGACGACAAGGTTCATCTTAGCCAGCTTGACAGTTTCCAGCGTCTTCTCCTGCCCATACACATATAGGGCATCGGCCGCATGGGCTTCCTGCGCCTGCCGGTGCGCCTCCACAAACGCCGCCGACTGCACAAACATCCCGCCGGAACCACAAGCGGGGTCAAAGACGGTGCCCTGATGCGGCTCAATAATCTCAATCATCAAGCGCACCACCGAGCGCGGCGTGAAGAATTCGCCGCCGCCCTGCCCCTCAGCCAGCGCAAAGTTGCCCAGAAAGTATTCGTATATCTGGCCGAAGAGGTCACCATCGGCATCGTCGGGAATGTTGGCAAAGTTTTGCAGCAGCCGGCTGAGCATGGATTTATCCAGGCGCGTCAGCTTGAAGTATTCATCTTGCGGCAGAACGCCTGCTAATTCGGGTTTGTGTTTCTCGATTTCAACCATAGCGTTTTTAAGCGCCTGGTCGATGTCTGCCGCTTCGGGCAAGTTAAGCAAGGTACTGTAACGAGCGTTGTCGGGCAGGTAAAAGCCACATTTGGCGACGGCAATTTCGGGCAGCGTTTTCTCGCGGCGCGTGCCTTTGAGCTGTGCATATTCGGCCTTTATCTCGTCTTCATAGCGGCGATATTTGTTATCGGCGAATTTGAGGAAGATCAGCCCCATGACGGGGGTGGAGTATTCGCTGGAACGCAGGTCGGAGTTGGCGCGGAGGTCGTCGGCGCTCTTCCAGAGGGTGGCCTGGAGGTCTTTGAGTTCTTGTGAGGTCATAGGTTTATATAAGCTTGTCAGGAAACAAAAAAGCCACCCGAAAGGTTACCAGAAGTGTGTGGGTTCGGTAACGGCCGTTCGGGTGGCTTAATAACGATTCAATTGTACAAATAAATAAGTGCTTAGGCGACTAATCCGGCAACCTGGCCGCATCCCTCTCGGTCAAACCCACACGCCCCTAAAGATAACATAAACAAATCGCACTGCCTACCAGAACTAAAGTCCTAATGTCGGTGCGTCAACAAGGGGAAACGGCCGTTCCCCCACTCTCCTCCCTTGTAACTGCCCCGCAAACCATTTACAATAATCGCAAACCGGCCGGCCCAACGCGGAGCAACCAGACATGACCAACGACGCCTCCAATTCCTATATCGAACTTCGCCAGTCCATAGACGACACCTTCAGCCTGGCTGACTTGCGTCTGCTCTGTGCCGACGTAGGCATTGAGTACGAACACCTTCCTGGAGAAACAAGACCCACCAAAATCCTCGCCCTGCTGGACCACGTCGCCCGGCAGAGCCGGCAAGCCGACCTGCTCCACCGGCTGCGCGAACTACGGCCCCTCGGGGCCTGGCCGACCACCTACCACGTCACCCACTCCGGCGCGGTGTACGCCCCACCCCCATTGCCTGAACGCGGCGTCCTACCCGAACCCGGCCCCTTGCCGCCCGGCTCTCGGCTGCTCTACTCCCGCAACCCTCTGTTCACCGGCCGCGCCGACGACCTGCTGCGCCTGGCGAACACCTTTCTTTACGAGGCCAACGGCCGTGACGTCATCATCACCCAAACGGCCGTCGCCGCCGGCATGGGTGGCATTGGCAAGACCCAACTGGCGGTGGAGTTTGCGCACCGGTACGGCCGTTACTTCCCCGGTGGCGTCTTCTGGTTGAGCTTTGCCGAAGCCGCCAACCTCCCCTCGGAAATCGCTGTCTGCGGTGGCCCGGATGGCCTCGACCTGGCTCCCGGCTTTGCCGACTTGCCGTTGGCTGACCAGGTGAAAGCCGTGCAGCAGGCATGGCGTCAGCCGGTCGCCAGGCTGCTCATCTTTGACAACTGCGAAGAGGAGAAACTGCTGGCCGACTGGCGACCACCGCATGGTGGCTGCCATGTCCTGGTGACCAGCCGCCGCCAGCAGTGGGACCGGGCGCTGGGCGTGAGCCAACTGCGGCTTGAAGTCTTGCCCAGAGCCGAAAGCGTCACCCTGCTGCGCCGGTTAGCGCCCGACCTGGCTGAGAGCGACGCGGACGTGATTGCAGCCGAAGTAGGCGACCTGCCCCTGGCGCTGCACCTGGCGGGCAGCTTTCTGGCAACATATCGTCGTGTTTCCCCCACTGACTACCTCAAGAAACTGCGCGACAAGCAGATTTTGCAACATGCTTCGATGTTGGGGCGAGGCACAGACTACTCCCCAACCGGCCACGATCTGGACGTGGCCCGCACCTTTGCTGTGAGCTTCGAGCGGTTGGACCTGGCGAATGAAACCGACGCCCTGGCCTTGACGCTGCTCACGCGGCTCGCCTTCTTAGCGCCCGGCGAACCCATACCCGATGATTTATGCCAGGAGTTGGCTCCCATTGATGAAGATGATGAAGAAGGTTTGCTGCAGGTTGAAGATGGCTGGCAGCGGCTGCGTAACCTGGGTTTTGTGGCGGTTGAGCAAGACAGCGCGGTACGCCTACACCGGTTGCTGGCGCTCTTTGCCCAAAAGATAGCGGATGATCCGGAAGACGCGCAGCGAGCGACTGAGAAAGCGGTGCGAGAGGCTGTGTCAAACCGACAGGACAGGGCCGGATACATCTCCCCCATTCCCCTGCTGCTGCCGCACCTCTATTTCGTCACCGATGCTGCCATGAGCCGTGACGATGCACAAGCTGGCAGCTTGTGCAGTTGGCTGGGCTATTACCTTGATCAGGTAGCCGTCTACGCCGACGCCCAGCCCTATTACGAACGCGCCCTGGCCATAAACGAGCAGAGCTTCGGCCCCACCCATCCCGACACCGCCCAAAGCCTCAACAATCTCGGCTACCTCCTGAGGGCCATGGGCCAACTGGCCGACGCCCGGCCCTATTACGAACGCGCCCTGGCCATCCGAGAGCAAGCCCTCGGCCCCACCCATCCCGACACCGCCCTCAGCCTCAACAATCTCGGCGCACTCCTCCAGGTCATGGGCCAACTGGCCGACGCCCGGCCCTATTACGAACGCGCCCTGGCCATCCGAGAGCAAGCCCTCGGCCCCACCCATCCCGACACCGCCCGCAGCCTCAACAATCTCGGCGCACTCCTCGATTCCATGGGCCAACTGGCCGACGCCCGGCCCTATTACGAACGCGCCCTGGCCATCCGAGAGCAAGCCCTCGGCCCCACCCATCCCGACACCGCCCTCAGCCTCAACAATCTCGGCGCACTCCTCGATTCCATGGGCCAACTGGCCGACGCCCGGCCCTATTACGAACGCGCCCTGGCCATAAACGAGCAAGCCCTCGGCCCCACCCATCCCGACACCGCCCTCAGCCTCAACAATCTCGGCTACCTCCTCCGGGCCATGGGCCAACTGGCCGACGCCCGGCCCTATTACGAACGCGCCCTGGCCATCCGCGAGCAAGCCCTCGGCCCCACCCATCCCGACACCGCCAGCAGCCTCAACAATCTCGGCTACCTCCTCCGGGCCATGGGCCAACTGGCCGACGCCCGGCCCTATTACGAACGCGCCCTGGCCATCCGAGAGCAAGCCCTCGGCCCCACCCATCCCGACACCGCCCAAAGCCTCAACAATCTCGGCTACCTCCTGAGGGCCATGGGCCAACTGGCCGACGCCCGGCCCTATTACGAACGCGCCCTGGCCATTTACGAGCAAGCCCTCGGCCCCACCCATCCCGACACCGCCACGAGCCTCAACAATCTCGGCGAACTCCTCCGGGCCATGGGCCAACTGGCCGACGCCCGGCCCTATTACGAACGCGCCCTGGCCATCTACGAGCAAGCCCTCGGCCCCACCCATCCCGACTTAGCCTATAGTTTGAATAATTTAGGCATGTTGGCTCAGGCAGAAGGGGATTTGCCTGGCGCTCGCGTTTATTTACAGCGGGCCTTGTCTATCTTTGAAGCGGCATTAGGCCCTGAACATAACAATACTCAGATCGTGCGTGAAAACCTTGAGGCTCTTGATGATGCCTAACCTGCCCTATCGATTGCATTTTGCCAATGAATAAACGGCCGTTTGATTTTCACTCAACACCGGTTTTGCTGGCGTGCCAGCGCCTCTTATGAAAATGCCCCTTCCCCTACGGCCGGTTCCATTGGCAGCAAAACGGGCAGTGCTGACTGTGCCGGCCGCAGCCAGGAAATCGTCACGCCACCAGTCACCCACCAGATACGATAAGCGAAGAAACGGCCGTCTTCGCTTACTTCCGGTTCAATCGTGCGAAAAACAAGAACAGGATCATCCACCAACTTAATCGTATTGATCAGCGTGCCAATCTCCAGGTCAGAAGGCAGCTTCTTTTCGCGCCAGGCGCGTAACTCAAACAAACCCGCATCATGAGCAACTAGTCGAATGGTCAACCCCCCACCCAACGGTTTAGGCTTACTGGAACGCTGCTGCTTCATCTCCGTCAAAATCTTGTCTAGCATGTTCACCCCCAAAAACAAAAACGGCCGTTCTCCGCAAGCGAAGAACGGCCGTCGCAAACTATCTTTACCCAGGCGGGCAAAGATTGCCGCTTTGAACAATGCCAGTCCCTATGTCCTGACAAATGGCCCGGTGTCCGGGCCACAGTGTGATCGTCACCTGATGCACATGGCTCCACACACCAATTTGCTCGTCCGCTGGCACGATCACGCAACCTACATCGTTGGTCACATCATCCACCACTTGCCCATTTTCACGCTGCCAGGTAACAGCCGCATGAGCAACCATTCTGTCACCATTGGTCAAGCACAGAAACCGAACATAATACGTGTCCGGCGTCGGCGTAGCCACAATATATAACACTTCGTTACGAGGGCCTCCAAAAACAGCGCTCGTAACAACACTTGCAAACAAGGCCAGCGCAATCAACGCTAAAAGCCAGATTGACAAAGGCGCACTCGTTTTCTCATCCTCAGCAGGTTTCCAAACGTTTTTTTCTTTCACGATTCCTCCAATGCTGCCAAATTACCATCACCAGCCACCCCCACCCCACTCACGAAAATGAGCAGGCCAGGCGGCCGATTCTCGATCCGACGTGCGTTTTTCACTGACACCGCCAACCCATTCTCCTGCAACAATTGCAGTGTACCCGCCAGAATTTCCGCCGTATCCTGCGGCGTCAACTCGTATTCATCAGCTTTTGTTCCCATAGTTTCTTGCCTCCAGGCTTATACTGGATTTTTCTTTCACCATTTATGTAAACAGGATTTCTACTGCGATAATTCCAGTAAAGCATGACATCGCCATTCTTTTTCTTATAAAACCGTCGCTCAACCCGCCAGGCCGAGTCTCCCGCAAAATTTTCAAAGCCCGTTTCATCGTCATCTTCCACCACCAAATCAGCGGCAAAATTTTGCGGTATGGGCTGAATTTTTTGCGGTACGAACCTATCTTTTTTGCGGTACGAGTTATTTTCGATTTTTTGCGGTACGGCCGTTTTTTTTGCGGTACGATCATCAGCCGTCAGGATTTGCCCGCGCACCTGTCCCGACGCCAGTGCGTCAGGCACGGCCGCAACGGCCGGCTGACGCACTGCGTCATCTTCAACAGGTACGCTTACGTAAAATCCTCAACCTGTCCATTTTGTCTGGTGCGAGGAGCCGCGCCAGTACGGGGCTGAACCTGGTAACGCGGGCGAGGCGCTTCTTCTTCGCCAATGGGTTCCGTCGTGATGTCCATCTCGCCCGGAATAACCACCGGCTGCTGCTCATCCGGCCGAGCGCCCGGCTGCCAACGCTTAAAACGAGACCACCACGACGCGGATGGGGGTGGGGCGGCCCGCCGTGTTCGTCGCTGCGGAGCATCGCCTTCCTCCAACAGATCAGGAACGCCATCCGCGTCACCATCAAACATAAGCTCCGGTACGCCTTGCAACATGTATGTAATCTGATCCTGGCTATAACCTGCATTTCGCAAGTAACGTATATGATCCACCCAAGCCTTTTGCTTCTCGATCATCCGCATTTGCGGACTCAGGCTAACCGCCAACCGCGCATTGAACCGCAGCATGTCCGTCTTTTCTTTGGCCGTTGCTTTCTCATTGCTTCGCTTATGATCAGGATCCGTCCTTTTCAACATATATGTCAGAGAACCGGCCGCCAACGCCGCCAGCGGCAAGCCGTACCCTATCCAATTAAGCTGCCATTTCTCCAATGGCAAACCGCGCTCAATGGAAAACATGGTGATCATGTTGGCTGCCGCAAAAAGCAACCACACTAACTCGATGCTCAACGCCACGGTCTTTTGCCCGGCACGCCAATAAGCAGCAATAAACCCCATGCCAGCCACAACAGCGGCCATCTCCACGGTGATCGGAAACGAAATCCGAATCAAGTTCAGAAAAGCACCAAACAACCCGGAGCCAAACGTAAACTCTTCAGAAACGTGCAATACCACCATGATGCCATGCGCGGCCGTCACAATGACAACCAGCGCAAGCAACAAATACAAAAAAAACATCGTAAATCCCTTCAATGTTTTTTTATTCTCGGAACCAGTCAACAAAAAATCTGTATCTTCGTCTTCAAAATAATCGTCCACCAAAACACTCCTTTAGTTAATTTTGGAATAGACGGCCGTTTCGTGTTACACTCGGAAACGGCCGTCTTAACGGATAGCCAGAGCCAGCGTCAGCCCCAAAGCAATGCGCTGGCTCTATTTATTTCTACCCTTACCCGGCGCAGCCTTTGCGTCATCAACCCCATCAGGATTCATAACCTCCGCCTTAGATACAACTTCCCAAACACCCTTATCCTTGTCCTTTTGGGGTAGGGGAGTTACGACGGGTAATTCCTGCTCCTTAACCCTCGCTTCCCAAACCGGCGCAATCGGTTCAGCCACCACTGCCGGCGCGGCAGGCGTCGGTACGCTAAAAACCTCTGGCTGAGTGGGATAAACAACCCCCAACGGCTGCTTGGCGTGAGTGTCACGCCACATCAGCGCGGCCACAGCCGCCATGCACAAAACCAATAAAACTTTTACTACTTTTTTCATAACTTACCTCCAGAACAAACTAAAAAAGATAAACGGCCGTGCAATCGCACAACCGGAAAACACCCATCATCTCATCGCCAATACCGCAGTCTCGTGGCCTACGCGCAGTTTGTCGGCCACCACCCGCCGCCCACGCTCTAAACCATTCAAATCACGCAGCAGCCTTTGCACTTCCGCATACCGCGCCTGAGCATCCTTCAACGCCTGCCGATCTTCCCGACGCACATAGCGCCGAGGGCCACGCCGTTGCCCTGCGATTGCCTCGTGTCCAGGGTAGGGACACGCATCCCGCACCCCATGCACAACCAAGACCGCTCCGTTGTCGCGCTCCTCAAAAACGCCACAACACAAAGCTCTTTTCTCCAGCGCACCAAGCGATTGCTTGAGTTCGGCGATTTGACGATCATACTCAGCCAAAATCACCAGGATGTCCAAAGCAACCTGAGTCTCCTTCTGCGGAAGCGGAAACTGAAATGTGCAAACCAATTTGCTCACCTCATCAGCGGCAATCCGAAGAACATCTCTACTCATCACTGCTGTTACATTTTGTGTTAGATACACGTTTTTTACTCCCTCATTGGTGGCAAACACAGCTGCCGGCGGCGCCCTATTTGCCACTAATCATCTTCTTGCTCTTGTTGCTCAATTTCAAAGAATTCTATTGGGCCGAAAACCATCCTCAATTCAACGTCTACCTGATCGCAATTCACAAAACCAACCTTTCCAGTCCGCCGATAGCCGACAAGTGGCACATCAAGCAAACGCGAAAATGACTGCTCTACTTCCTCCACGGAAACCAAAAAGACCTTACTGCCATTGACATTGGTCGTAATCAACTCAAATAAACCGTCCCTATTCTGCAAAATCATCCTGTTCAACCTCCTCATCCTCCCAGGCCAGACAATCTGGCACAAACACCAGATCGCCATCACGGTCACGCTGACGCCATGCCCATCCCAGGCGCAGCAGCGGACGAAAGGGCACGTAATGCCCAAATCCATCCGGCAAGGAAATGCCCCCACGCAACGAATGAATTGTGGCCTCCCATAATTCGGCCCGTTCATCACCAGTCAGTTCAATCCACAACCGCGCGACCTGCAAGTAATCATCCGGTGGCTCAGTATGCCCTTGCTCCAACCGCCGACGCAGATACCCCTGCGGGCTACTCATGCCCTGCGCCAGGGCGTACCACCAATAAGCCAGAGCCACCGGAAGGGGAAAATCACAAAACTCGGTTGGAACTGGCTCTCCCATGCCAATTTCGCGCAAAAATGTGCCAGTGGGGGGAGGTGGGTAAAATTTACCCACCTCTGGCCGCTCTTGTTGTTGTTGTTCAAAACAAAATTGATCTGAATCAGATTGATTTAAAACAACAACAACATTGTTTAAAGGGGAGGGGGGTGGGTAAATTTTACTCACTGTTGGCAGAGTACCAGCGTCAAGGGCACTGTTTGCCACTATTGCAGGGATCGCGTCACCCGATTGTGCGCTCGGGCAACCAACTGCGGTTTGTGCGAACCGCAGCAGAGGCAATTGTGAGCTTGCCTCTGACTCTTCATCGAGTATTGTCACCCGATGAGGAGAGAGCAGCGGTTGTGTGCCCGCTGCCAACGACCCTGCAAACGGCAAAGGAAGCTGTTTGCCTTTATCCGTTAATGCCCACCAACCTTTGTTAGCGGTCATTACGCAGGCGATGACGCCTAAATACTCCAGATAGTCCAGCGTTTCATTGATCGTTTTGCGTGCCTTCACGCCTGTTCGGTGCATCAACCACTTAATAGACACCGGGGTGGGGCAGTCCGGCATGAACATAGCCACAAGAACCGGTAGGGATGCTTTGAACGAAAGGACATGCAAGGCTGTCGCGGGATTATCCAACGCTGACGACATTGTTAAGCCTCTCCAAATCCATGCTGCTTAAACACATCTCACCTCATTTCAAAAAAATACTTGGATGAATTTCATAACCCTGCTGAATCATCAAAATCAAACTCTCCATCGCTAACTTGCGCACGTCTGTGACCGTCAGGGTCACGTCTACTCGCGTGACTTCACCCTGGCGGGCACGCTCGACCAATCCATCCAGCATCTTCATAACCTTGACCATATTGTCACCCGTCTGATTCCGAGCGTTGACTGCATGGCCGTGAGGCGGCCAGGGCTTCGCTTCTCCACCCATAACTTATCTCCGTAGCAAATGTCGGTTGATGGCTGCCCGCTTGCGCCGTTCATAGCGCAGGTATTGCCCGGTAATCATGGGCAGGCCGCTAAAAGCAAAGGCGGCAAAGTCCCAGAACCAGGTCATTGGCAGAAGCCAACGACGTAACGCTATCGTCACCGTTACGCCAATAACAACCAGAAACGCTGAACGTTGTTCACCAAAAGGTTTTCTGTTGAACCAACTGGTAAACTGGTCAAATACCAAACCAAACACATTCAGGAGGATTATTCCCCCTAAAATTCGACCAGGTATGGTCGATTTCTCGTCAAAATCTTTCATGCAGCTTAATCCTTATTACACTTCATCAAAACTTGTCGAACTGGTTAAACAGTCTAAATCGTCACGAATAAAACATGTTCTCAATCACCTTTTTATGTCACGTTGTCGGCATATAATGCGCCCGGTCAAAATCAGTATTGCAAGTAAAACAAAATGGAGAACACTGTAATGAATCTTAGCGACATAATGAAAACGTATTTGGAAAGCCTGTTGGAACGGAATCTATCACCGCTCCACATGCGCACTGTGCAAAGTAGACTTAGCCAGTTCATTTGTCCGAGCGAGGAGTTCCCAACTGATCGGCGTTTTAAACCGGTCGGTCAAATAACAGCACTGGAGTTACATGAACACTTCCAAATATTGGAGGAAGGAGGGAGAAGCGATGGTACTATGGCCGGTCATGCCAGTACGCACCGAGCTTTCTGGGCCTGGATAGCGGAGCGAGGGTTGCGAGACAATTCACCGGCTACAAAATTGCGTCGGTATTCCTATTCCCCCAAAAGGCGACGGGCCGCGCCAGTGGCTTCTGTGGAGGCTATCTCGACATGCTTGCCGGGTTTTGTCGCTGCTGGTGGTTATGCTGGCCGTGATGTCCGTGATGCTCTGGCAGTTAGCCTGGCTCTGGATTCAGGTTGTCGGATTGGGGAAATCAGGAGTTTGCGACGGCGCGATATGGAGAACGCATTATCAACAGGGGACATGTCTGCCAATGGTCGAATGCGCTACACAGTTGTGGGTCATGGCAAAACAGGAGACCAGGTGCTGACGTTTTTCAACGAGTCGGCCGACCTGTACCGGCTGTGGCAGTTGACTAACCCGCACCCCAATGCTGAATTTGTGTTTGTCAGTACGAAGAACGGCCGTTTGCTCCGACGCGAGACAATGGGACGCTGCTTTACAAAAGTATGCGAATATGCCAAAGTCCCAACAATCCGCAGCCATGCGATTCGTAAAAGGAATGCCAGCGACCTGCAAGCTACTTTTCGTGATCCAGAACTAACCCGACAGTATTTAGGTCACACGTCAATCAACACAACGATGAAACATTACAACGACGTAGACAGAGATCGAGTAGGGGAAGCAGCTGCGGTGATGGCGTCGGCGCGGCGTGGCGATCCCCTTGATATGCTGTTTAGGCCAAAACCAAGATCGTAAGCGAGGTAGCTTATAGGATCAGCTTTGGAATAGCCTTTCAAGCTTAAAACCGGAGTTCGAATCTCCGTGAGGGCATGATCATAAGCCTTGCTAAGATACAATTAGCGAGTCGCAGTCTGGAAACGGCCGTATCAACCTTGCTCAGGGTGAACGGCCGTTTTGTTTTTCCGTAAATCTAAAGTAGCCATAAACCGAAGTCTATATGCCACTAGCCGTTGGCATTTGCCAGAGGTGGCATCCTACGGCAGACGGATTACCGAATACGGGTACTGGTACTCTGTCAATGATCATGATGACGGCCATCTTGCACTTTGTTGGCGGTTTGGCCGATGGTTTGTACAATGCCTGTTCATGGAATACGTTGCCAGATTTCTCCAACCGCATTCGGAAACGATGCAGCGCTGTCATTTATATGTCGGGCGAAACCGCCTCTCGCTGGTGGGCGATTTTGGCTCTCCCTGGCTAAAGGATGAGCCGGGTAAGATACGTCTGGCACGGCCGTCTGGCGAAGCCATCGCCTCCCTGGAATTTCCTGGCCTTAAAACGGTCAGCAAAGGCGGCAATCCTCGAATCAGCTATGCCCTGATTTATGATCATGCCGTTTACGCGATTATCACCAAGTACCCCTGGCCCAACCCGGATAAGCCGGAAGGCGCACCCTATTTTGAGATTGAAACCGAGGGTCAGCGTTGGCTGGCATTTAACCGGGTAGTAGACGGCCGTTCCCCCACGACCAGCTATGTCTTATGCGACAATGCCCCCGCCCATTTCCAACCCTACACCCAACCGCTGGACGACTGCCTCAAGGATCCGGTCGGCCAGATAGACCGGCAGTCTGACGGGTCTGAGTTTGTCATCATGCTGCCAGACGGCCGTTTTCGCCAGCCGCAGATCATCCTCTTGTCCCTGGTCTTCCTGATCCGCCAGTTACCCACCTAATTCATATGGTTATCCACAAAGGTTTTTGGCTGCGGCGGTAGGGCGATTTTCCAAATCGCCCAGAGAACGATTTGGAAAATCGTTCTACAGCAGACCAAACTCAAGGGTTCATGCGATTGAGGGTGCGCGGGAAGGGACTGGTCTGGCGGATGTGTTCGATGCCACAAATCCAGGCCACCGTGCGCTCCAGCCCCAAGCCAAAACCGCTGTGCGGTACGCTGCCATAACGCCGCAAATCAATATACCACTGGTAGTGGGCTTCCGGCAGTTCGTGGCGCTGAATGGCCGCCAGCAGGACGGCCGGGTCGCTCATCCGTTCGCTGCCACCGATGATTTCACCGTAGCCTTCGGGGGCCAGCAGGTCTACGCTTTTACACACCTCCGGACGGCCCGGCCACGGCTCCATATAAAACGCCTTCACCTGTGTCGGATAGCCATACACAAAGACCGGCTTGTCGAACTGCTTTGTCAGCACCGTCTCGTGCGGCGAGCCAAAATCGTCGCCCCATTCAATTTTGAGTTGTTCTTTTAGTTCCGGGTCGTCGGTGGCCTCGCGGATGGCCTGGATTCGTTCGACCGCCTCGTCGTAGCTGATGCGCGGGAAGGGTGGTTTGATGTTTTCTAACGCCGTCAGGTCGCGTTCCAGCAGCGCCAGTTCATTACGCCGCTTCGCCAGAGTGGTCTGCACCACGTAGCTGACAAATTCCTCCTCCAGCACCATCAAATCGTCCAGGTCGCAAAAGGCGATTTCTGGCTCCACCATCCAGAACTCGGCCAGGTGGCGGCGCGTCTTAGACTTTTCGGCGCGAAAGGTGGGGCCAAAGCAGTAGGCTTTGCCGAAGGCCATGATGTTGGCTTCATTGTACAATTGGCCGGTTTGGGCCAGGTAGGCTTTGTCCTCGAAGTAGTCTACTTCAAAGAGCGTGCTGGTCCCTTCGGCCGCCGCCGGGGTGATGATGGGCGTGTCTATGTTCAGGAAGCCGCGGTCGTCGAAAAAGTCTATAATGGCGCGTTTGATGGTGGCGCGCACGCGCATAATCGCCCATTGCTGGCTGGAGCGCAGCCACAGATGGCGGTTGTCCATCAAAAATTCGACGCCATGATCTTTGGGGGTGATGGGATAATCGCTGACATCTTGCAGCACGGTGACGCTTTCGATGCCAATTTCGTGGCCGCCAGGGATGCCAGGGGCACGGCCGTTCTCCCGTACCTGCCCGGTCACAATTAACGACGACTCCTGGCCCAGCCGCTTGAGCGTCTCGAACAGTTCCTCGCCGATTTCTGGCTCGTAGGCCACACCCTGGCAAATGCCCGTGCCGTCGCGCAGCCGCACAAACAGCAGTTTGCCCTTGCGGGTGCTGGCATATAACCAACCCTTTAATGTCACATGCTCACCGACAAAGTCGGCGATTTTTTCGATGGTAAATTCGTTACTCATGGCTAATCTCCCAATGCAGTTTCAAGCGGGGATTGTATCACGTTCATAGGTCATGCGTCATGGGTCTGGGGGGTGCGTCTGATTATGGGGTCGGGCGATGATCTGTGCGCCTTCCAGGTTGCTGGCGGTTGGACAGCGTTTCGTGCATTTTGCACAACGGCCGTCTAAAAATTTGATGCAGAAATAGATTGACTGATTCGGACTCGTTGTGTATCTTTAATCACACAACCAAATACATTTTCGAGACCAGGACGTCTCCTCCACACAAAGCGTAAGCTGTTGGGTGGAGAGGCGTCTTTTTGCTTTTCTGGGCAGGCTGGTCGGTGTAGGGAGTTGTAGTAAATTCTAAGGTGAGTTTGGAGGAGATTGAACATGTTTAAGTTTGACAAAAAACGGTGGATTCGTGTTTTGTTGGTGGGGATGAGCATGGGGCTGCTGATGGTTTTTAGCAGCAGCGCGATGGCTCAAGAGGAAACGGCCGTTACCACCGACCAGATCGTCATCCAAATAGACACCATCTGGCTCTTCATCGGCGCGTTCCTTGTCTTCTGGATGCAGGCTGGTTTTGC
The DNA here is from genome assembly GCA_016716065.1 of Candidatus Leptovillus gracilis. Lineage (NCBI taxonomy): Bacteria > Bacillati > Chloroflexota > Ardenticatenia > Promineifilales (SeqCode) > Promineifilaceae (SeqCode) > Candidatus Leptovillus > Candidatus Leptovillus gracilis. Next base: position 20,899 of record JADJXA010000014.1, read on the forward strand.
CATGGTCGAAAGCGGCTTCTCCCGCTCCAAAAACGCCGCCAACCTGCTCATGAAAAACCTGATGGACTTCTGTATGGGCACGCTCCTGTTTTTTGCCATCGGCTTTGGCCTGATGTACGGCACATCGGCCGGCGGTTTCATCGGCACAACCAACTTTTTCTTGTCCGAATTGGACCCTGGCGCAATAGACCCCTACAGCTGGGTAGATTTCCTCTTCCAGCTCATGTTTGCCGCAGCTTCGGCGACCATCGTCTCGGGCGCGGTAGCCGAACGGCTCAAGTTCAAATCTTATCTGGTGTACAGCGTCGTCATGACCGCCTTCATCTATCCCATCTCCGGGCATTGGCACTGGGGCGGCGGTTGGTTGTTCAACTTGGGTTTCATTGACTTCGCAGGTTCGACGATTGTTCATGCCGTCGGTGGGTTCGCCGCTCTGGCCGCCGCCTGGGTATTAGGCCCGCGTATCGGCAAATTTAACAAAGATGGCAGCAGCAACGTCATCCCCGGTCACAGCCTGACGTTGGCAGCTCTGGGCGTCTTCATCCTGTGGATGGGTTGGTTTGGCTTCAATTCTGGCAGCACACTGTCTGGCATGAACCCCGGCATCGCCTACATCGCTGTCACCACCACCCTGGCGGCAGCGGCGTCTACCACCTCTGCCCTATTGGTCAACTGGTTCAAAGCCGGGCATCCTTCCACCGAAATGGCCCTCAATGGCTCCCTGGCCGGTCTGGTCGCCATTACCGCCGGTGCGGCCAACGTCACGCCAACCGGAGCGATTCTCATTGGTTTTATCGCCGGTGGCGTGTTGGTGTACGGCCTGGATTTGATTGAGCGCGTTCTGAAAGTAGACGATCCCGTCGGCGCGGTGGCCGTGCATGGGCTGAACGGCATGTGGGGAACCATTGCCGTGGGTCTTTTTGCCGCCCCGTCTGTTGGACTGCTGACGGGCATGGGCGAAATTTCGGGCCTGCTCTACGGGGGTGGTTTTGCTCAATTGGGCGTACAAGTCTTAGGCACGGTAGTTATCGCCGCCTGGGCGTTTGTAACAATGGGGGCGCTCTTTTACATCATGAAAGTGACCATGGGCATTCGTGTCTCCCCCAAAGAAGAGTTGGAAGGGTTGGACATCTCCGAGCATTTCACGTCCAGTTATCCCGAATTTGGCCCGGCAGCGGCCGATGTAGTGACAATTACCAGCGGCGACTAATGGGAATTTTGGATACGCGGATTGATTAGATCGGGCGGATTCTCCTGAAGTAAGTGATGAATTTGTCAGATGGGTGTCTATTGTTTTGAGGAGACTTCATGAGTGGTCTACCCACCACCATGAATGAAAACTCTGGGAGCGCAGGCGTCTCGCCTGCCGGGGGCGGACGGGACGTCCGCGCTCCCATTTTCAGAGGAGTTAGATGAAAGCAGCCCTGGTTCGTAACAGCAGCGAATACGCTGAGACCATTCCCTATTATGTGGAATTGGAAGTATTGACGAGGACGGTGGACGCCGGCAGCGTTTTTAGGATTCCGGTAGGCGTGGTATATCAAGGTGGTGGTAAGCGATTTACGATAGATGTTTGTGGGTTCCAGCGCCAATCGGACAAACCGGCTGAACTGCCCAAAATTGCCGGTTATCTGGTCAACAGCCTGGTACACCTGGCTCGCTTGCCCAGCTATGTCTTCATCGCCCGGCGCGCCGGGGAAATTTACCCGGTGTATACCATTGACAACGAGGTCTTTGCCACAACGCCCGGCGGCCCCATTTTTAAGCACGTAGAATTAGCCAAAGTGCGCGAATATCTGGGTGATTATCTCAACACGATTGGTATCTTGGGCGAGAACGGCGTCAGCGACCGGCTGCATGTGCGCGGCGTAAATTTGCAGACTTTGGGGCTGCGCCGGCCGGTCTTCTACCTGAAGAAGCGTGTGGTGGGCCAGACAGATTTCTGGGCGCCGGTCTTTGAAGCAGGCGATGGGCAATCTGTATACACCTACGCCGCCAGCGCGCGCCGCGAAGCGCCGGTGGCGGGTGGGCAGGAAGTGCTGGCTTTGCAGGCGGTGGTGGCTGAGGCGTTGATGGCCGACGGCCGTCTCGCCGACCCCCACGACCTGCGTCCAGACCGCCTGTTCCCCGATTACTGGAAACGGCTAGAAACGACCCTGACACCGCAAGGCAGCACGGCCGTTAACCGGTTTACCCTCCCTCTATACAGCAGCCCAGATGTCTGGGTAGGGCTGGAACCACGCCCCGAAGAAGAGCGTTACAGTCTTTTTATCGGTGAGGATGCCCAGGCTGTTGTAGAACGCGCCGCCGCCGATTTTGCGCGGCGCGGATATGCTGTCGCAAGTGAGCTTGTGATGGCTTAAACAGAAATTGTCCAGGGTGGCGCAGAGGAGAGAGAAAGGCCATTTTCCTGTTCTCCGCGCCGCCCTGGTGCAACCTATTTACCCCAATTTAGATAAGGAGTTTTTTGCAATGAGTGGAAACGTAACCAGATTAAACGCGATTGCTGCGATCAACGGCTATGCGCCAATGAAGCAGCAGTTGAACTTTGCGGAGACGCCAACCCGCGAACTGTTCAACGCCAATGTATTCAGCACGGCCGTGATGAAAGATCGCCTGCCCAAACAAGTGTACAAATCGCTAATGCGTACCATCAACCAGGGCGAATCGTTAGACATCACTGTCGCCGATGTCGTCGCCAACGCCATGAAAGATTGGGCCATCGAAAAAGGGGCAACCCATTACGCCCACGTCTTTTATCCGCTAACGGGCCTGACGGCCGAAAAACACGACAGCTTCCTCTCGCCCAATGGCGACGGCAGCGCCATCGTCGAATTTTCCGGCTACCAGCTTATTCAGGGCGAGCCAGATGGTTCCAGCTTCCCCACCGGCGGCATTCGCCCCACCTTCGAGGCGCGTGGTTACACCGCCTGGGACGTCACCAGTCCGGCTTACATTCTGGAAAACCCCAACGGCACAACCCTGTGCATCCCGACAGCCTTCGTCTCCTGGACGGGCGAGGCGTTGGACAAGAAAACCCCGGTTTTGCGTTCTAACCAGGCGCTGAACAAGCAGGCGCAGCGCATCCTGAAGCTGTTTGGGCATACGGATGGGGCGATGGTTTCGGCTACGGCCGGCCCGGAACAGGAATACTTTCTGATTGATCGCAACTTCTATTATGCCCGACCAGACCTGCTGACGGCCGGCCGCACCCTGTTCGGCGCACCCTCGCCCAAAGGCCAGGAATTTGAAGACCATTACTTTGGCGCGATTCCCGAACGCGTGCTTGGCTTTATGTTAGAAGCCGAGCGTGAATTGTATAAGTTGGGTGTGCCGGTGAAGACCCGGCATAATGAAGTAGCTCCCGGCCAGTTTGAAATCGCACCGGTGTATGAGAGCGCCAACGTTGCCACTGATCATCAACAAATCCTGATGACCACGCTGAAGCGCGTAGCGCCGAAATATGGCATGGTCTGTCTGACCCACGAGAAGCCCTTTGCTGGCGTTAATGGCTCTGGCAAACACGTCAATTACTCGTTGGGCAGCGACAGTGTGGGCAACCTGCTAGAGCCAGGTGAGACGCCGCACGACAATGCGCGTTTCCTGGTCTTTACGGTGGCTGTCATTCGGGCCATCAGCACCTATGCGTCGCTGCTGCGTTCGGTGGTGGCTTCGGCCGGCAATGATCATCGTCTGGGGGCCAATGAGGCGCCGCCGGCTATTATCTCCATCTTTCTGGGTGAGCAGCTCTCAGACATTTTTGCCCAGATTCGGGCAACCGGCAGCGCTACGTCTAGCAAAGAATCGGGGACGCTGCAATTGGGCGCAGATACACTGCCGCCCCTGCCGCTGCACGCCGGCGACCGTAACCGGACCAGCCCCTTTGCCTTCACCGGCAACAAGTTCGAGTTCCGGGCGGTGGGCGCGAATCAATCTATTGCCATGCCGATCACGGTATTGAATACCATTATCGCCGAATCATTGGATTACATGGCGACTCGTTTGGAAGCGGCGGAGGGTGATTTTAATACGGCCGTGCAAGTTCTGCTCAAAGAAATTTTAGACGAACACAGCGCCATTCTCTTCGATGGTGACGGTTATTCCGAAGCGTGGCACCGCGAAGCGGCGGCGCGCGGGCTGCCTAACCTGCGCACCACCGTGGACGCCCTGCCGTCTTTTGGCAGCCCGGAAGCAGTCGCCCTGTTTGAAAAATATGGCGTTTTGTCTCACCGGGAAGTGGAAAGCCGCCTGGACGTGAAGTTGGAGCAGTATGTAAAGGCGGTGACGTTGGAAGCTAAATTGACCCTGGAAATCGGTCGTACCATGATCTGGCCGGCCGCCATTCGCCACCAGAGTCAACTGGCCCTCACCTGCGCCAATTTGAAGGCGGTAGGGTATGAGTTTGACACCAATACGTTGGACAAAGTGACCGATCTGGTGAAGTTGTTGCAAGACAGTCTGGATGAATTGGAAACGCTGACGGAGCATGAAGCGGATTCTATCCTGGCTGAGGCGCAGTATGCCAGTGGCATCCTGGTTCCCCACATGGCGCGTGTCCGCAGCTATGCCGATAAGTTGGAGGGTCTGGTGGCCGACGATTTGTGGCCGCTGCCAACCTATCAGGAGATGCTGTTCATTAAATAGCTGTTTCCACTCACCTTAGGCAAATGCGCCCGCTTTGGCGAGCGTGGCGCATTTGCCACTTTTTATGAAGCGCCGGGAGCTGTGTTCGTCATGCGCGCAAAGATCGTGATCTGACATTTTTGTCACCCTGTCAGGTATAGTTGATAGGGTGGGCAGCCATTTCCAGAAAATATTGATGAAAGCGGGTATCGCCCGTGAGTTCGGGGTGAAAGGACGTAACGAGCCATTGGCCTTGTTGGGCGGCTACGGCCGTGCCATCTTCTAACTGCGCCAACACTTGTGCCGTACCTTTGGCGGCCACCAACTTCGGCGCACGAATGAACACGGCCGGGAAAGGTTTCAGTTCCCCGTTGTTGAAAACAGGCACGTTTAAGTTTGCCTCAAAGCTGTCCACCTGGCGGCCAAAGGCGTTGCGGTCTACCAGAATGTCCATGATTGCCAGCAGGGGTTGGCCGTGATTGGAACGGCCGTCACCAATCTCCTTAGCCATAAAAATCATCCCCGCGCACGTGCCCCACATCGCTTTTTTTGCCGCAAACGCGCGCAGTGGCTCCATTAAGCGATACAACGTCGCCAGTTTGCCAATGGTTGTGCTTTCGCCACCGGGGATGATCAGGCCATCCAGTCCTTCTATATCTTCTGGCAGCCGCACCTCCACCGCTTCCACGCCCAATTCGCGCAAAATCTTCACATGCTCAATAAACGCGCCTTGCAGCGCGAGAACGCCTATCTTCATCTAAAACAACCTGTTTGCCAGCGTTAGGAGATAGAAGAACTTTCCTCTATCTCCACACTCCATCTTTAGCTTGTTACCAGCCGCGCACGGCCAACTGCTCGCTTTCCGGCAGGCTGCTGACGTTAATGCCCACCATCGGCTCGCCCAGATTTTCGCTGACGCGGGCCAGAATTTCCGGGTTGTTGTAATGGGTGGTCGCCTCGACGATAGCGCGGGCGCGCGGCGCGGGGTCGGCGCTCTTGAAGATGCCGGAGCCGACAAAGACGCCATCCACGCCGATTTGCATCATCAGGGCGGCGTCGGCCGGGGTGGCAATGCCCCCGGCAGCAAAGTTAACCACCGGCAGGCGGCCCAATTCTTTTGTTTCTAGCACCAGGGCAAAGGGGGCGCCGATGCTTTTGGCGTAGGCCATCAGCTCTTCTTCAGGCATCAGCTGTAGGCGGCGAATTTCACCCAACACGGTGCGGGCGTGGCGCACGGCTTCTACCACGTCGCCGGTGCCGGCTTCGCCTTTGGTGCGAATCATGGCCGCGCCTTCGCCGATACGCCGCAGCGCCTCGCCCAGGTTGCGGCAGCCACAGACAAAGGGCACCTTGAAGTTGTGCTTGTAGATGTGGTGTTCCTCGTCGGCCGGGGTGAGGACTTCGCTTTCGTCAATGTAATCCACACCGATGGCTTGCAAAATCTGCGCCTCGACAAAGTGACCGATGCGCGCCTTTGCCATGACCGGAATGGTCACCGATTGGATGATCTCTTTGATCAGACCGGGGTCAGACATGCGCGCCACGCCACCCTGGGCGCGGATGTCGGCCGGAACGCGCTCCAGGGCCATCACGGCCACCGCGCCGGCTTCTTCGGCAATCACAGCCTGATCGGGCGTCACCACGTCCATGATGACGCCGCCTTTTAACATTTGCGCCAGACCGGTTTTGACTTTGAAGCTGCCAACGCCGCTCTGTTCGTTTCGTCCATTTTTACTGCTCATGTGAACCTCCAGTTTGTCAGCCGCGGAGCGCGATCTGCGCTGAGAGACGGCCGTTCATGTGACTTACTTTCGATTGTAATGGGGCGGGAGGGGAAAAACAAGAGGATTGGACCTGATGAAGTTCCATAAATCTGCAAATAGATAAGTCCAATTTGAATAGAGCTTGCCTTTGTTTTATAGTTATACACGCAAAGGTCATAATCTGACATTTTGTCACCTTGTCAAGTATAACGTCATTGGCAACAGACTCGCTTTGGCTAATGGAGGTCAATATGAAAAAGATTCAAACGCAGGGCGTGCATCACATCACGCTCATTGGCGCCGATCGGCAAACTTCGATTGATTTTTGGGAGGGGGTGTTGGGTATGCCGTTCATTTTTGAGCAGCCCAACCTGGATGCGCCGGAACAGAACCACCTGTATTTTGATCCGGGCGACGGCCGTCTCATCACCATCTTCACCAATGAGCGCTGGCGGCCGGACCCCACGCCCAACCCGGAAGGGATTGGCAACCTGCACCACATCGCCTTCAACGTGTCGCGGGCAACCTATACCCAGGTGAAGAAGCGGCTCGATGAGCGGGGCGTGCCCAATTCTGGCGAAATTGATCGTGGTTTTATGTATTCCATTTACTTCCGTGATCCGTTGGGGCAGTTGTATGAACTGGCAAACTACAAATTCGACCCGCCGCCAGGCGTGACGCACGCTGAGGTGCTGCTGGAAGCCCATCAGCTGCGCGTGGCCGCCGGTGATTACAACATCGCCGATGAACACCTGGCCGATGCCCTGGAGGTTCTTACCCGACGCACCGCCCGCTCCCTATCGGAAGACCGCGAACCGAAGAATCCATTTTAGACGGCCGTAACCCGGCAGCGCCGTTACCCTTGTTTTTGTAGGACCAACAAATGGGACAATCCCAGGAATGACAGCGGCGTCTTCTCGGCGGCGTAGAGCGTTTTTCTGATGCCTTTGCCCAGCCGTGGCAGTCTGTTTTCGATGTTGTCGTAGCCGCCAAAGATACGGCCGTGATGCACCACTTCCACCGGCAAACCAGCAAACAGCCTGATCAGCTTACCTTTCGTGTACGTGCGCACGTGTGGCGCAAGTTTGTTCCGCCACACGTCCGGCAGATAATTCACCAGGGGGATGTTGCCGAATTTGTAGCTGCCTTGCCAGTAGATGCCGTGCTGCTCCACCGGATACCAACGATTGGGACAGAAGAGGAGGATACGGCCGTTTCCCTTCACCACCCGCACCATTTCCGCGGCATAGGCGGCATCATCGGCCACATGTTCAATCACTTCATTGCTGAACACAAAATCGAACACGTTGTCGGCAAAAGGGAGCGTTTCGCCGACCCCCTGGATGATAGCAACGGCCGTTGGCAGTGCCTTCTGCGCCCGGTCAAGTTCTAATTCCAGGCCAAAACGATGCGGTGAATAGGCGGCAAAGGCGGACAGGTACGTACCCAGGCCACAGCCATTATCCAAAATGACCGCGTCCTCCAAATCCACCCAGCGCCGGATCATTGCCAGCCGCCGGTCCTGGCCGGAGCGCCACATATAACCCGGTTCGCCGCGCAAAGCAGCTTTGTCGGAATGCGCCAACAATTATCTCCTTAAGGCCAGGAACTCGCCTGGCGTCGTCACCTGATAAGCGTCGGTTTTGAGTTCGCGCAAGAAGTGGCGATTGTCGGAGACCAAATAGCCAACACCCATCCATTCGGCAAACGCGCCAATAAACGCATCCGCTTTGGCCGGTAAACCCAGGGTAGTGTATTTCAATACCAGGGGTGAAGGGACTGGTTCTTCGACGACAAAGGCGAAGGTCGGCGAGGAAAAAAGTCGGTAAAAGCCTTTGATGTATTCAGTTTGGGTCAAGTTCCGGGTGACTTCTTGGGCGATAAGACGAGGGATAACCAGGGAAACGGCCGATCTCACCAGGTCAAATCTGGAAATCACCGTGATCGTCATGGTTTTACCACCCATCTTGCGTACAAATCGAACGAACCATACGGAAAGTGCAACCCAAGCCTTATCTGCGAGCAATCACCAACCCTGGGCCGACCTCAACTCATCGTATTTGCGACGTACTTCCTTCATGTCTTTCCAGGTGAGGGCCTTAGGGCCGTCGGGGGTGCGGACGGGGTTGCGCAGCAGGTAAGAGGGATGGAAGATGGGGATGACGTGACGGCCGTTCCACGCCCGCCACTCGCCCCTCAACTTTGTAATGCCCGTCAGTCCCAACAGCGACTGCGTCGCCACATTGCCCGTCAGCAAGATGATTTTGGGGTCCACCAGACGGATGATCTCCAGCAAATACGGCTTGTAAAACTCGATTTCCTCAGTGGTGGGCTTGCGAAAACTTTTGCCATCTTCGCCGGGGGGCAGCCGAAACACAGAATTGCTGATAAACACATCCTGCTCCGGGTCGAATTGGGCCGCCTGCAAAATCTGGTCCAACAACTGCCCGGCCCGGCCAACAAACGGCTTGCCCACCTTGTTTTCTTCCGGCCCTGGCGCTTCGCCCACAATCATGATCTTGGCCTGGGGGTTGCCGCGACAAATGACGACGTTGGTCCCGGCGTTTGCCAGTGGGTCGTCGGTCATTTGCATCATCGCCACGACTAGTTCGTCTAGCGAGGTGTAATAGTGGGGTCTTTCCTCAAACAGTCCAACCTGCATAGGACACTCCTACGTAGTCAGTAATCAGTGTTCAGTAGGCAGTGTTCAGTAAGCAGTAAGTGCAAACTATAACAAACGTTCACTGAACACTGAACATTACTCCTAAAAGCCTTCCAACTGCGACAAGTCGGCGACGTTTTCGGCCAGGGCGGCGATGTGTTGCAGCAAAGCCAGACGGTTTTCGCGCACGGCCGTATCCTCGTCCATCACCAGCACACCATCAAAAAAGCGGCTGATGGCCGGTTGCAGCGTCCGCAGCCCGACCACCAGAGCGGCCACCGTGCCATTCTGGGTCGGCTTCACAGCGGCGTAAGCGGCGGCCAGCGCCTGCTCTTCCGGCAGGGCAAAGGCATTCGGGCGCAAAACAAAGGCGGCCGGTTGGGTGCGGGTGATGCGCACACAGCGGGCATAAGCGTCTAACAAACTCTCCCAGTCGGCAGTGGTAATGGCTTGTTGCAGGGCAACGGCCGTCGTCAGAGCTGCATAGGGGTTGTAAGCCTGCACCGCCAACACCGCCTTCACCACACTGGCCGGCAGGTTACGTTCACGCAGCAAAACTTCCTGACGGCCGTTTACAAACGCCAACACCTCGGCCTGGACACGGCCGTCAAACGCAACTGGCTGAAGCGCGCCGGCGGCCGCCAGCGCCACCCGCAAATCAAAGGAAATCTCATGGGCCACCAGATTCTCAATCAGTTGAATAGCCGCTCGGCGCAAGGCAAAGGGGTCGTTGGAGCCTTTGGGCGCCAGACCGGCGGCAAACAGCCCGGCCAGACTATCCAACCGGTCCGCCAGGGCCAGGGCCAGCCCTGGTTTGGTGCGGCTGACACTACGATATTGCTCGGCCAGGGCCAGGGCAACCGCTTCGGGTTCACCGCTGCGCCGGGCGTAATGGGCGCCCATCACCCCTTGCAGCGAGGTCATTTCCACGACCAATTCGGTCGCCAGGTCGGCCTTGGCGAGGGCAGCGGCGCGGGTGGCAGCGGCCGTTTCCCCCGGCGTCAGCCCGACCATCCCGGCGATAATCGGCGTCAGCATTTCCAACCGCTGCACCTTGTCCAGCATGGAACCCAGGTCGGCCTGGAAGGTCAATGTCGCCAGCCGGGGCAAAAAATCAGCCAGGGTGTGCTTTATATCGCTCTTGTAGAAAAATTCGGCGTCGGCAAAGCGGGCGCGGATGACATGCTCGTTGCCGTCTACCACCAGGTTGAGGTGCCTTTCGTCGCCATTGCGCACGGCGATGAAATAGGGCAGCAAACGGCCGTCTTCACTATACACCGGGAAATAGCGCTGATGTTTGCGCATCACCGCCACCAGCACTTCATCCGGCAGAGCCAGGAAGCGCTCTTCAAACTGGCCGCGCATGGGCGTGGGGCGTTCTACCAGGTTGGCCACTTCCTCCAGCAGGTCGGGGTCATCGGGGATGCTGCCTTTCTTTTCAGCGGCTAATTTGGTGGCGACGGCCGTAATTGCCTCTTTGCGCTTCTCCTTGTCCAGGATAATGCCATTTTTGCGCATCACCACCGCATACTGCGCGGCGTCGGTGATGGGTATTTCCGGCGAATCGTAGGGGCGCAGGCCACGGCTGACCCGCCCGCTGAACACATCGGCAAACTCAAAGGGCACAACATCCGGGCCATACAGAGCCACCAGCCAGCGGATGGGGCGGCTAAAAGCGACGTTGCTGCGATTCCAGCGCATCCCACGAGTGAACTTGAGGCTGGCAATCAACTCCGGCATTTCGGCTGCCAGGACGCCGGCCGTTGGCTGCCCTTCTTCACGCACCACAGCGGCCACATAACGCTTGTCCCCTTCTTCGATGATTTGCAAATCGGCCACATCCACGCCCTTACCACGCGCAAAACCATGCGCGGCCGGGGTAGGATTGCTGTTGGCGTCGAAGGCGCGGTCGGCCGGCGGCCCTTTGACCACCGTTTCCAGGTCGGATTGGCGGCCTTCCAGCCGATGGACCAGCACGGCCAGGCGGCGCGGCGTGCCGCTGACTTCCACACGGTCATAGTGCAGCCGCAGCCGGTCGAAGGCGGCGGGGACGAGGTCGCGCAGCTGGCGCACGGCCGTATCCAGATCACCCACCGGCAGTTCTTCTGTACCTATTTCCAGCAAAAAGGTTTGCGGTTGTTCGATCTGGGCGAATTGAATGATGTGGCCTGAGCGATCTTGGGCGGGTTCCGGCCATGCCTGGGTGAAGGGGAATTGCAGCGTCTCTCGCTGCGCCAGATAAAGGCTGGTAATTTGCCGGGCGACATTGCGCATCCGGTGGAAATAATTAGCCCGCTCGGTCACGCCAATCGCGCCCCGCGTGTCTAATACGTTGAACATGTGGGAACATTTCAGGTTGAAATCGTGGGCTGGCAAGACCAGACCGGCGGCGATGCAGCGTTTGGCCTCGTTTTCATAATGGTCGTACACCTGGCGGATGGCCTCCACGTCGGCGACGTTGAAGTAATATTGGCAGTGTTCAATTTCGCTTTGCAGCAGCAGGTCGCCGTAGGGAATGCCCGCACCGTAATTGATCTCCCACACGCTGTTGACGCCTTGCAGCGCCAGAGCGATGCGGTCCAAACCGTAGGTAATTTCCACGGCCACCGGGTCCAGGTTCAAACCGCCAGCCTGCTGGAAGTAGGTGAATTGGGTGATTTCTTGCCCGTCTAACCACACTTCCCAGCCCAGACCCCAGGCGCCCAGGGCCGGGCTTTCCCAGTTGTCTTCGACGAAGCGAATGTCGTGGCGCAGGGGGTCTATGCCGATGGCTTCCAGGCTCTTGAGGTACAGCTCTTGTGGATTGCCAGGATCGGGCTTGAGGATGACCTGGAGTTGGTGGTGCATTTGCATCCGGTTGGGGTTGTCACCAAAACGGCCGTCATCGGGCCGGATGCTAGGTTCCACGTAAACCACGTTCCACGATTCCGGGCCAAGCACCCGCAGCGAGGTGGCCGGGTTCATGGTTCCCGCGCCCACTTGCACGTTGTAGGGCTGCTGCACCAGGCAGCCCTGGTCTTTCCAATAGGCGAGTAAGCGAAGAATGATGTCCTGAAAGCTGAGTTTGCTCATAACATACCTTTGTCGTCAACGGCGCGTCGCCGGGATTTTTTGCTGCTAAGGTGGAGGATTATAACATAGGCCGGATGCCCGGTCATTTTTTGATGGAGAGAGCGGGCTTGTTTTATTCTTCTGGGGCGAAGAGGGCAGCTTCGCGGCGGAGGCGGTGCAGGAAGTCTACAGATTTGAGGTGGCGCTCGAGGATGTGGGCGATGTAACCGTGCATGTTGATTTCTAGCTCGTGGTGCAACGGCCGTTTCAGTTGCAGCGCTTGCACGGTTTCCCAGGGGCGGCTTTGCAGATAGCGTAAGACTTTGACGGCGACGGCCGTTATCGGCCGGGCGTGGCGGTCGGCGGCGTGGCAGTTGGGGCAGAGAAGCCCACCCAGGTCGTCGCTAAAAAACTGGTCTTGTTCTTGAATCGGTGCGTCGCAGGCCAGGCAGTTAAACAGCTGCGGCTGGAAGCCAGACAGACCCAGCAAACGCAGCTCATAATAGCGCGTCACCAGACGCACGTCTGCGGTGGCGGCCAGCCGGGCCAGCGTGTCGGCCAATAAATTGTAGAGGCTGACGTTTTGGCCTTCTTCCACCGTCAGGCGGTCCAGCAGTTCCACCACGTAGGCGGCGTAGGTGGTGCGCACCAGATCATCGCGCAGCGCCGGATAAGATTCCGCCATTTCCGCCTGAGTAATCACGTCCAGGTCGTGCCCTTTAGCCAGCAGAAATTGGGTGCGCATGAACAGTTCCACGTGGCCGGTCTTGCGGCTCTGCGGTTTGCGCGCCCCTTTGGCAATGGCCTGTAACTTGCCGAAATCCCGGGTATAGAGAGTCAGCAGGCGGTCAGCCTCACCAAAATCGGTGCGTTTGAGGACGATGGCCTCGGTGCGGAAAGTGCGTTCTCTGGACATGGTTTGTGAAGAGACAAGAGATTGAGAGACGGGGAGACTGGGAGACAAGGAGACTAGGAGACAGTCTCCCGTTCTCCTAGTCTCCCGTTCTCCCAGTCTCCAAATGTTCCGGGCCGAAGTGGTCGGGGAGGAGGGTATAGAGGGTGGTGTCACGGCCGTTTCCCTTATCATCCACCAACCATACTGGTACATCATCGGCAAATTCGGCCAATACCTGGCGGCAGGCGCCGCAGGGCGACCCGGCGTTTGCGGTGCAGACGGCCACCGCCACGATTTCGCCGCGCCCTTCGGAGACCATTTTGAAAACGGCCGTTCGCTCAGCGCAAATAGACAGCCCATAGGAGGCATTTTCTACGTTGACGCCGGTGTAGATACGGCCGTCTGCCAGCAAAATTGCCGCGCCGACGCGGTAACGGGAATAAGGCGCATAGGCGTTCTGCCGCACCTCGCGGGCAGCCTGGATAAGTTTGTCGCGTAGTTCAGGAGAAATCATGTGATCTCGGATTTCGGATGGTTTGCTAATGAGTTATCAGGGGAGGTGTAGTTAGCTGGTAAATTGCCGGGCGGTACTTTGGCTCAGGTACAAGTTTGCCACTGGCGTGCGCGGTTTCTAGCCAGGCTTCTTTGGCAATTTGCACTTCACGCAAAGCCTCCTCCGGCGTCTCGCCAAATGCAGAACAAAAATGCAAATCTGGAATGTCGGCGATATAACCACTGTCTTCTTCAGAATAAAAAATGCTAATAAAATAATCTTGCATGTTAATCCTCAAGTTCCAGACTGTACTGCTCAACAAGCTGCAAAAACTGGCGGATTTGATAAGGCTTGATCTGTCCTCGACTACTTTGCAGGTTCAAGATTTCGGGAATATTGGTGTTCAAAGATATGATGACTGCCACGTATTCTTGATAACTGAAACCCAAACGCTTCAACCAGGGTAACAAAATCGGCAACACGTATGTTTTTGGAGCCAGAAAGCACTTTCTCTAAAAGTTTTTGCTTATACATGCCTGATGATAGTGTAGCACAAGCAAGTGTGGTTGCGGTTTTAATTCAGATAATTCACGGCCGTAACAACTGCTTCGTCAGCAATCACCCTGTTTTCCACAACCGCTTGCTCGATGTGGCAGCCGTTGCCGACCTGGGCGTTGCGCACGATGGCGTTGGGGCCAATCACGCAATCTGCGCCGATGGTGGTGTGGCCTTGCAGATAAGTATTGGGCCAGATGACCGTATCTTGCCCGATGGTGACGTCCTGGTCTATGTAGGTGGCGTCGGGGTCCACCAGCGTGACACCGTTGTCCAGCCAGCGGCGGTTGGCGCGGCGGCGGAATGCTTTCTCCACCAGCACCATCTCGGCGCGGGTTCCGGCTCCCAGGCACTCGTCGGGGTCGTCGGTGGTGATGGCTTCCACCAGCCGACCCTGGTCAATCGCCAGCCCGATCATATCGGTGAGGTAATACTCGGGGCCGCTGCGCGCCTGGCGCAGCGGCAGGTGGTGGATGTTGGTCCACAGCCAGTCGGCGGCGAAACAGTAGACGCCGGCGTTAAGTTCGCGGATAGCCAGCAGGCTGGCCGGGTCTGGCCGCTGCCGCGCTTCGGCGACTTCGACAATTTCCCGGACACGGCCGTTTTCATCGCGTACAACACGGCCGTAAGAAGAACCAGGCTCGCCCATCACCGACAACATCACCACAGCCGCGCCGCTCTGGACCTGCGTCTGCGACAGGCGAACCATCGTTTCGGCGCGCAGCAGGGGCATATCGCCATAGGCGACGATCACTTGTTGGCTGCGGCCGTGCAGCAAATCAGCCGCCATCATCGCCGCGTGGCCGGTTCCCAACTGCTCGGCCTGAACCACATAGTCCGCCCGGTCGCCAATCAGCCCTTGCACACCTGCTTTGCCCGGCCCAACCACCAACACCGGCAGGCAGTCGGCTACCGTTTCGGCCGCTTCAAAAACGTGCCGCACCATCGGTTTGCCGCCCACTTCGTGTAAAATCTTCTGCGTCTTCGACTGCATCCGGGTCCCTTGCCCGGCTGCCAGCAAAACAACTGCCAGTTTGTTCATAAACCTCTTTGTCAGTGCGAGTGTCAGCAAGCCGCTGCTGGTTTGATGGGCGATTCAGTGTGTCTGGGTGGGCGCTGCCAACAACATGTCGCGAATGTACTGCAATAAATCTTGCACTTTAAACGGTTTGACCATGTAATGTTGGGCGCCGGCCGCTAACCCGGCGTATTCGGCAGACACATCTGCCCTGGAGCTTAAAAAAATGATGGGGAGATCTTTAAATTGTGGGTTGGTCCGAATTTGTTGGAGTGTGCTAAAACCATCAAGGTTGGGCATGAGTACATCCAGGACAACCAGATCAGGCCGTACCCTGGAAAGCTGCCTTAAAGCATCCAACCCATCTTCAGCTTCAACCACCTCGTGCCCATCATGGGTTAGAACAAATTGCAACAATTTGCGCGTATGTTGGTCATCGTCTACTACCAGTATCACCGCACACATTTCGTTTTTCCCTTGCAAACTGCTAGATATAGGTGTCCACAGGTGGGCAAATTCTGCTTTTACGTAAAGCTGTTGCTGCCATCCTGAGAATGAGATCTGTCAGTCAAACAGGATGTTGGCTGTGATTGTTAGGGTGTCAAAGGGCCGGTTGGAAGAGTGTGAGGTGCGGTGCAAATTTGCCCAGAACATTATAAACCAAAAAAACGGCCGGGGGAAACGGCCGTTTCTAAACGGGTATCTATCGTTTTGCCACTGGCCTACATTTGGTCTGTCAACAAACGCCAGGCGCGATGGTATTTTTCCAGGCGCTCCAGGTCTTTGGGGGTGATGGCCGGCAGACGGCGCGTATCCATATTGTCCACCAGATCGGCCAGTTTGACTTTGACAGCCAGGGGATTGGGCCGCAGCCGTTCGATAAAGGCTTCATACGTTTCATCGGCGTGGCGGCTGACAGCGGCAACGGCCGTAATCACCTCGTCGCCAAATCCCGCCTGACGCAGGTCGTCCAGCGTGGATGGACTGTCTTCAACAACATCGTGGAGGACGGCCGTTATCATCTCCGTCTCGGTTTCCATTTGCATCATTAAACGGAGCGGGTGCAAGATATACGGCCGTCCGCCTCTGTCTTGTTGGCCGGTGTGGGCTTGAATGGCAATGGATAGGGCTGTGTCTAAATCGGACATGGGTCGGTTCTCCAACTACAAAATCTGCGCATAATTTCCCGCCAACGCGCAAAACATCCCTGTTCCGTAAAAAAAAGACTGATTCAAAATAAATCTTGAACCAGTCTTTGGCTGCTGCGGTGCTAGGATTCGAACCTAGGAATGGCGGATTCAAAGTCCGCTGCCTTACCGCTTGGCGACACCGCAATGACAGACGGGAATGCTAACACAAGGTAACGGAGTAGGCAAGCGCTTTAAGTCGTCAACGGGAATCGTCAATCATCACTGCCTTACATTTCTTGCCGGCCGTCCATGGCCCGCCCCAGAGTAATTTCGTCGGTATATTCCAGGTCGCCGCCGACGGGCAAGCCACGCGCCAGGCGTGTAAGGCGCAGGCCGGTACGCGCCAGACGGCGCTGCAAATATAAGGAGGTGGATTCTCCTTCCAGCGTGGGGTTGGTCGCCAGAACAATTTCCCGGAAGTGGCCTTGTTCCACCCGCTCCACCAGCTCGGCGATGCGCAAATCTTCCGGCCCTACACCCTCAACAGGCGAGATAGCGCCGTGGAGGACGTGGTAACGGCCGTTAAACGCCCGCGACCGTTCAATAGCTACCACGTCCAACGGCTCCTCCACCACGCAGAGGATGGCCGGGTCCCGACCGGCGTCCTGGCAAATCACACAGGGATCGTCCTCGGTGATGTTGAAGCAAACCGAACAAAAGCGCGTCCGTTCCTTCAGGTCTAGCAGCGCCTGCGCCAGGTCAGTGGTTTGCTCCTTGCCGGAGCGCAGCAAATAAAACGTCAACCGCGCCGCCGATTTCGGGCCAATGCCCGGCAGCCGTCCCAGTTCATTAATCAGCTTTTGCACCGGCTGAGGCAACACATTTTGCGCCACGTTTACAGACCGCCTAAGCCACCCAACAAATCATTCAAACCGCCACCCAACCCGCCGGTAATGCTTTCCATACGCTGCGCCGACATTGCCTGGGATTGCTCGATGGCTGAGTTAACGGCCGCTACCAGTAAATCTTGCAGCATCTCCACGTCTTCGGCGTTCAGCAGTTCCGGATCAATCGTCAGCGATTGCAGCCGCTGATGGCCGCTGATGACGATGGAAATGGCCCCGCCGCCGGCCGTTACGGTGATCATTTCGTGGGCCAACGCTTCTTGCGTTTCGGCCATTTGCTGCTGCATCGCTTGCATCTGCGATAACATATTTTGTGGATTCATCTGCTTGTTTTTTCCTCCAGCCACATTTCGTTGAAAAGATCGTTTTGACATGGTTGTTCCTTTTAGTTGATAGTTGCTAGCTGATAGTTGGGAGTTGTTCGTAAAATGAACAACGCCCAATTATCAATTATTCCTCTCGCACCACGCCGCCCAATTCCTGGGCCAGCGCGTTGAATTCTGCCTTTTGCACCGACACGGTATATTCACTGGTGATGACCGCCCGAATCAGACACTTCATGCCCAACAACTGGCTGAAAATGTCGCCCACCACCTGCACCGCGTCGTGGTTTTGGTCGAATTTGTCTTTAAAGATGGGGTAATCGAAACCTAAAATGATGGTATTGCCTTCGGTCGCCAACGGTTTGCCCATGGTCAGCAGCGCCGGTAAATTGCGGTTGACTTGTTCCACCCGCGCCAACATGTTACGCCATTGGGGCGTTACCGCGCCCAGTGTCAGACGACCGGGAGTTGAAGATTGGGGGGTAGGGGCCGGTGGTTGGGGACTGGGGGCCGGCCTGGAAGCCGCCAATTTTTCGGCCACGGCCGTTGGTTGTTCCGCGACGGCCGTTACCTTTTCCGCGACGGCCGTCTGGACCACCGGCGCAGCAGGCACAGGCATGGGCAGCGGCTCGGCTGGCAGCAGCTCGATAAAGGCCAGTTCCAATGGCAGCTGCGGCTGCCAGCTAATCGCCGGGACCAGGGCGGCTTCGTTGAAGCGTTTGATGGCTTCGATCAATCCGGCGCGGGGGGCGCGCTGTGCCTGGGCCAGCATCGCCGCCTTCTGTTCGGCCGTACCGTCCAGCGGCATGTCTGGCCCGGCGGCTTGCAGCAGCAGCAGTTCCCGCAGGTACACCACCATCTGGCGGCAAAACTGGCGCGCATCGGCCCCAGAAGCCAACGCCTGGTGGATGAGACCCAGCCCGCCCGCGCCGTCTTTGTTGAGCCAATGGTCTACCAGTTGAGCGACGGCCGTATCTGCCGCCGTGCCCAATACCATCTGCGCCCGCGCCAACGTGATGGCATCGCCGGGAGCCAACACCAGTTGGTCCAGCAAACTTTCGGCGTCGCGCACGCTGCCAGACCCCTGCCGGGCGATCATCGCCTGCGCTTCCGGCTCCATGCTGAAGCCTTCTTTGTCGGCCAGCCAGGCCAGCCGGGCGCTGATTTCAGCTACGGTCAGCAGGCGGAAGTTAAACTGCTGGCAGCGGGATTTAATGGTGATGGGAACCTTATGCTCTTCGGTGGTCGCCAGGATGAACTTGGCGTGGGGCGGCGGCTCTTCCAACGTCTTGAGCAAGGCGTTGAACGCGGCCGTGGAGAGCATGTGGACTTCGTCTATGATGTAGACTTTGAAACGGCCGTTACTCGGCGAAAAGTTGATCTTTTCCCGCAAGTCGCGGATGTCGTCTACGCCGGTGTTGGAGGCAGCGTCAATCTCAATCAGGTCCAGGAAGCGCCCTTCGTTGATGGCCAGACAGTTGGCGCATTGATTACACGGCCGTTCCGCCAGGTTCTCGTCCAGGCAGTTCACCGCCTTGGCCAGCAGGCGCGCCGAAGTGGTTTTACCTGTGCCACGTGGCCCGCAAAACAGGTAAGCATGACCCACCCGGTCGGCAGCGACGCTGTTTTGCAGGGTACGGGTAATATGCTCCTGGCCGATCACGTCGCCAAAACGCGCCGGCCGCCACTTGCGATACAAAGCTTGGGACATAGGCTTAGTTTAGCATTGCCACTAACCAATGACAAGATGAGGGAGACGGCCGTCTCTGCCACCGTCTCCCGTGAAAATGGGTGCGCGGGCGTCCCGTCCGCCCCGGCAGGCGAGACGCCTGCGCTCTCAGGGTTTTGCGTAAGATTTGACCAATCTTGGAGATTGGTCAAATCTCAGCCCGATGTCACTTCTTCCACCGCAAAAGCAAAGCCAGCACGGCTACCCCGGCCGCGCCCAGGGCCAGATTGCGCATCGTATTGTCATTAGACGCCTCCACGCCTTTGGCCATCACCGGCATGGTGGCAATTTTGGCGGCGGCTTCCTGCTGCACGCGGGCAAACAACGCCGGGTCGGCGCGGTACTGATCGGCCAGTTTGCGCTTTTCGGCCACAAATTCATCCGTCACGTACTCGTCAAACGAGCGCAGCCCGGCTATCTGGAACTCGTGCTTCTTAAACAGGTGATAAATCTCCTTCACCCGCTCAATGGTGATGTTACGACCCAGGGTGTAATCTTCAAAACGCCCTTCCATCGCCAACAGCGCCGTCTCCGCCAGACAGGCATAAGCCGTTTTGGGCGGCAGGCCGATGTTATAGCCAAAATCAATGTCACCCGGAATCAGCACTTCACCGCTCTCAATCACCAGTACATCGGGGCGCAAATCCGCCTCCACCTTGTTGATGTCGGCCGGGCGGGCCACATCACAAACCACTGCGCCCGGCTTGCACTGGCTGATGTCTACAATGCGCTGCCCAAACGCCGAAGTCGCCGTGACGATCAGATCACATTCACCTAGCAGGTCGCCCGCTTTGGTGGCGATGGTCACGTTGGCGCCCGGCGTCTCTTCCTGAATCATACGCTTCAGGTCAATCAGCCGTTCCGGCTCAATCGAAACCAGCACCACGTCGAAAATCGCCTGAGCCAACAGGCGGGAACAAATCGAGCCAATGGAACCGGTCGCGCCGATAATCATCACCTTGCCCTTTGTCAGGTCCTTTGCGCCCATTTTGATGACCGCTTGCTTGGCCGCCTCTAACGTCGCCGATACCGTCAGGCTGTTGCCGCTGGTGATAGCGATGTCCGACTCGTGGGCGACGGTGATGCCCGCGTCGCCGACGACGCTGGTGAACGCGCCCAACCCCATGATACGCGCCCCTTTGCGTTCCGACATGCGCGCCGCCTGGTTCAGGCGGTTGTAGGTGAATCGTTCGCCGTGCCGCATCATCTCGCGGGGGGTGGCCGCCAGGCTAAACAGATAGCCCTCAATTTTCTGCCCGGTCGTCGGCGACTGGCCGCCGGTAATCCGGGAAATGTACATTGGCGGCATGTAGGCGGCCACGCTTTCCACCAGTTTGTTGGGCAAAAAGCGCGTCCAGCGGAAGCGGGGATCGTTGTGGATGAATTTGATGTTGAGTGGGTGAATGACGAAGGCGAAGCGGTTGATGCCGGCTTCGGCCGGCTGCAAGTAGCGGATGCCCGGCGTCCATTCGATTTCGGCCATCAAGTCCAGGTAGGTGTCCTCGGTCAGGGGGTCGTCTTGATTGGGGCGTAGGGCGGCCAACATGGCTTCGATGGCCGCTGCCGGCCAGCGCCCCAGGCTCTTTTCGCCATCCGTCGAAGGCATGAGGGTGACGAGAATCGTCACGCCGCGCGCGCGCAAATCGGCCACGTCTTCTTCGCTGGCGCATTCCACGACGACGGTTTTGCGCTTAAGCTGCGCCGGGGCATAACGGCGAATGGCCCCAACGTCGCCGGCGATGACGTCGGCCCATTCAAAGGGGGCGGCGGCGCGGGCTGTGCCCGGCGCGCCCGGCTGGGGCCTGATGCGGCGGAAGGGAGCGTTTTGCATTTGGTCCAGCGTGCCGGGGGCGGCGCGGTTGAAGGTGATCGGGCTGCCGACGCCGGGGAACTGCGGCAGAGCGAAGTAGACGACCGGGTCGGCGTAGCGCACATGCGGGCTGCGGCGGCTGAGGGCCTGGGTGAGGCCGGGATGGTTGAGGCCGGGAACCATGAGGATGTGCTTTTGGGCAAAAATGCCCGGCTGGGCGCGGTCGGCCAGGATGACGCCCCAGCGTTCCAGCCCGGCGCGAATGCCGCTGCCGTCTACGACGGGGGTGGTTTGGGCGGCGGAGGGCAAGGTCTGGCCGACTTCGTGGGGTTTGCTAAAGGGGCCGAGTTCCAGGGTGGCGGGTAAACCATCCAGACCGATGGCGTCTACACGGCCGTCATATTCAGCGATGAGCGCGCGGGCCTGTTCTGGGTCGCCGCTGCAGCCTTTGCGCTGAATCTGTATTTCCTGGCCGAGGAAGTTAACGACCTCGGTATGGTTGTCCTGGTTCAAGTGGATAATGAGTACTTGTTTCACGGGCGATGCCTCCTGAGAGAATTTTATACAAAGCGACAAAGGGACGTAAGGTGCAGAGGGGGCGCTATGGGTTGTTGCTTTGATTGCTTGTGTTTATTGGGTGAATGTCAAGAGATGATACGTGGTGATGCGCATTGGGACAAGGGAAAAATGTCAGCACGTTGAGCGTCATACGTCATGCGTTGGTCGTGGCACGGCCGTTGCGCCGTTTTGACGCTCGTTTTGGAGACTGTTATACTCGACCTTTGCGGATTGATAGTCGAGTAGCCGGTTGTCTGATGATTTGCTCTCCGGCGTACCAGACCGCTCCCAACTATCAGCTCCTGACTACCAACTTCTAACGAGGCAAACATCCACATGGCAGATAAAGACAAACTCATTCCTCGCAGCGAGGATTTTAACGAATGGTATAACTCGGTTGTGCTGAAAGCGGATATGGCCGACTATGGCCCGGTGCGCGGCACGATGATTGTCAAGCCCTACGGCTGGGCGCTGTGGGAGAACATTCAGGCAGCGTTGGATAAGCGCTTTAAGGCCACCGGTGTGCAAAACGCCGGGTTTCCCATGTTCATTCCCATGAGCTTTTTGCAAAAGGAGGCGGCCCACGTGGAAGGCTTTGCGCCAGAATTGGCTGTCGTCACCATTGGCGGCGGGCAGGAATTGGCCGAGCCGTTGGTGGTGCGCCCCACGTCGGAAACGATGATCGGCCACGCCTACGCCAACTGGATTCAAAGCTACCGCGACCTGCCGCTGCTGTTGAATTTGTGGAACAGCGTGGTGCGGTGGGAACTGCGCACCAAGTTGTTTTTGCGCACGCTGGAGTTTTATTGGCAGGAAGGGCACACCGCCCACGCCACGGCCGCCGAAGCCGAAGAACGCACGCGGATGATGCTGGACGTCTACGCCGATTTTGCCATCAACGAAGCGGCTGTGCCGGTCATTCCTGGCGTTAAGTCAGAGATGGAGCGGTTCGCCGGGGCGAATGAGACGCTGACCATCGAGGCGATGATGGGCGACGGCAAGGCGCTGCAGTCGGGCACGTCGCACAATCTGGGGCAAAACTTTGCCAAAGCGTTCGACATCCAATACCTGGACCCCAATAATCAACTTCAGCACTGCTGGACAACTTCCTGGGGCCTATCCACACGCTTTATCGGGGCGATTATTATGACGCATGGCGACGACCAGGGGTTGGTACTGCCGCCGCGCCTGGCGCCGTACCAGACGGTGATTGTGCCGATTTATAAGAACGATGGGGAGAAAACGGCCGTTCTCGCCGCCACCGCCCGCATCAAGGCGGAACTGGAAGGGGTGGGGGTGCGCGTGCATATAGACGGCCGTGAAAACCTGACCCCCGGCTATAAATTCAACGATTGGGAGCTGCGCGGCGTGCCCACACGCATCGAAATCGGCCCGCGTGACGTGGAAAAGCACAGCGTCGCCCTGGCCCGCCGCGATGTGCCCGGCCGCGACGGCAAACAGTTTGTCGCGCAAGATGGTCTGGCGCAAACCGTCACCGCGCTGCTAGACGACGTGCAGCAAAACTTGTTGGCCCGCGCCACCCAATTCCGCGACGCCAACACCCATGAGGTGACCAATTACGATGACTTTAAGGAAGCAGTTCAGACCGGTTTTGCCCGTGTCTGGTGGGCCGGCAGCCGCGAAGAGGAACAACGGGTGAAGGAAGATACCAAAGCGACCATTCGCTGCTTCCCGCTGGAACAGCCTGGCGGCGACGGGACTTGCTTTTACACGGGGCGGCCAGCCGACAGAATTGCCATTTTTGGCCGGGCGTATTAAGAGATTTAACACGGAGGCACGGAGATTGGCTATCGCGTCTCCGTGTTCTCTCGTGCCTTTAGCCTCAATCGCCGGCCAGCAGGTTGTCTACGGCCGTTGCCAACTGCGCCAGATTGCGAACCACATAAACTGAATCCACCACCCCGGCGTATTCGCGCATATCGCTGTCGTCTGTTCCCCACTGCTGTTTTTGCTCTGAGCAGAACCAGATAACGCGGCGGGCGCGTTTTTGCAGGTCTTTCACCAGGTCCAGGCGCGGCGAGTTGTAGTTGTTGCGCCCATCACCCAAAATGACGACAGTGGTACGGCCGTTCACCGCGCTCAACCAATTGTGGTAAAAGGTGTCCAGGCTGCCGCCAAAATCGGTGGCGTAATGGCCCGGCGACCTTTTGTAAAAGGCGTCGAACACCTCTTGCGCCGCGTCGTCGGCCCGGTTGCTGTTTAGCAGGTGGCTCACTTCTTGCATGTCGGAGTAAAAGGCGAAGCTGCGCGTTTTAGATACCTGATCCTGAAGCTGATAGATGAAGGTCAGCATAAATTCGGTGACATGGAACATGGAGCGCGACATATCGCACATCAATACCAGGCTGGGCTTGAGTTTGTTCTTTTTGAAGCGCAGTTCCAGGGGCACGCCGCCATACCGCTGGTTGGCGCGTATGGTGGATTTGGAGTCGAACTTGCCGCGCGCGCCCCGTTTGCGGCGCATGGCGGCGCGGGTGCGTAACTGGGTGACGAGGCGCTGGACTTCTTTGCGAAGCACGGCCGTTTCCTCCTCCGACAGCGCCGAAAAAGGTTTGTGCATCAGGTCCGGGCCATGTAGGGCGTCTGGCCGGTTGGCCCGCTCCTGCGCAATTTGCAGGCCGATTTGCTGCGCCACCTGTTCGGCCAGCGCTTCGCGGTTGGCTTGCACTACACCCATCAGCCTTTCGATGGCTTCCTGGCTCATGCCCATCTCTTGCAGCTTTTGCGCCAGTTCTTGAAGCTGCTTTTCCAGGTGGCCCAACCCCATCTGCTGCAACATTTGCCGTGTCACCCAGCGTACCTCGCTAGGGCTGTTGGCCCACTGCGCCCCAGCCTGGTTCGCCAGCGCCTCCAATTCCTCTTTGGTTGGCCCTTCGCCGCTGGTCAGCCAATCGAGCAGGTTTTGCATCCGGCCGCTCATCGCTTGCAGCGCTGCTTGCAACATCTCCTGATCATCACTGCTCAGGTCGTCCAGGGCGTTTTGCAGCATCGGCCCGCCGCTGCCAAAGTAAAGCGGGAACAACTGGTCGAACACGGCAAAATCCTGCACCTCTTTGATGAGTGTGGCGCGGATGGAGGATTTGAAGATGGCTTTGTCGGTGATGCCCAGCGCCTCAATGGCGCGCATGGCGTCCATAGATTCGGCCAGGGAAATCCGCACCCCGGCTGCTCGCATTCCCCGTACAAATTCGATGACTCGGTCGTCCATTGTTGTTATCCGTATTCCGTAATCCGTATTCCGTGGTCCGATTACGGATTACGGTCAAAGGCTCACGCTTTATTTCTCCCAACGGCCGCGTTGGCTGCCGCTGCTGCCCATCATCCGCTTGGCTTTGGCAACGTCGGTCTCATATTTAAGTAAGACGGTGAGCGTATTGCTGAGGGTTTTTTCGTCAATGGTGGTGGCGTTCAGCGTCACCAGGGCGCGCGCCCAGTCCAGCGTTTCGCTGATGGAGGGGACTTTGCGCAGGTCCATGTTGCGCAGTTGGTGGACGACGGCCACCGCCTGGTGCGCCAATTCGGGACGCAAATCGGGCACTTTCAGGCGCACAATGTCTAGCTCGGCTTCTTGGGCGGGATAATCTACATAGAGGTAGAGGCAGCGGCGTTTGAGGGCTTCGCTGAGTTCACGGGTGTTGTTGCTGGTCAACAAGACCATTGGCTGGTGTTTGGCGGCAATGGTTCCCAGTTCGGGCACGCTCACCTGGAAATCGCTGAGGACTTCCAGCAGAAAGGCTTCAAATTCCACATCGGCGCGGTCAATCTCGTCTATTAACAGGACGACCGGCTCATCGGACATGAGGGCGCTGAGTAGGGGGCGTGGGAGGAGGAAGTTTTCGGAGAAGAAGACATCTTCTTCTTGGGCCAGCCGGTCGGCGGCTTCGGCCAGGCTTTGCACATCGCCGATGACTTTGTGCAGGGTCTCGCGCAGCAGTTGGGTGTAAAGCATCTGCTTGGCATATTCCCATTCGTAGAGGGCTTTGCTTTCATCCAGACCTTCATAACATTGCAGGCGGATGAGCGGCCGGCCAATGGCTTTGGCCCACGCTTTTGCCAGTTCCGTTTTGCCCACCCCGGCCGGACCCTCAGCCAGAATCGGTTTGCAGAGGGACTGCGCCAGAAAGGTGACGGTTCCTATTTCTTCTGAAGCAATATACTGCTGCTTACCCAATCGTTCGCGCACGTCGGCGATATCTTTGAACATGATGGTTCTTGCTCCATTTTTAAATTGCGGATTCGGTTTTGGGGCGACCAGGGTTTCAGGTTGGGGGCGTTATTGGTCAGTTTAACTGGTAAAGATTGTAATGGGGATGGCAGAATCGGTAAAGCGGGGAACGGCCGTTTCTCATTTACGGTTTACGATTGATGTTGTAGGCCAGGTATGTAATTGTCTCCTGGTGGCGGAAGCCCACACTCTGGTAGAGGGCGACGGCCGTATCATTATTGGCCCATGCCCCGATTTGGGCGCGGCGCGCGCCCCGCTGCGCCAGTTGGTGCAGGGCGACGTTGAGCAGGCAACGGCCGTATCCCTTCCCCTGCTCGCCGGCCACAATGCCCATCGGCTCGATCTGCCCCACGTTTTTTTCCGGCCAGCGCAGCCAGGCGAAGCCAATAGACTCTGCGCCGCGCCGCAAAAACAACAAATCGCGCGCAGCCACCAACTCGGCGGCAACCTCATGGGTCGTATACGGTTGATACCAGGGCAGCGTCTTGAAAGATTGGTCATACAACTGGCAAAATTGGGCGATGGCCTGAACGCGGGACATCACACCCCAGGTTACATCGGGGTGAACAGGCAGCCCGCAGTCGGCCAAATCTTGCTTCACCAGCAACCACTCTTCGTTGCTGAGGGTGAATTGGTGGCGCTGCAAGAATGCCGCCGCCGGGCTGCTCTGGCCGGTGACGGCGTGGCTGATCTGGCGCACGGCCGTACCGCGTAGATTCTCCACAACACGCTGTAAAAGCTGGCTGCCCAGCCCCTGCCGCTGCCATTCCGGCGCGATAAAGCCGTCCAGTGCAAACAGGCCAGGCAGACCGGGCAAGGGAGATACAGAGGCCATGCCCACCGGCTGCCCATCCACCTGGATGGCCCACACGTAACCTTCCAGGTGCAAAACAGCCCGCAAGTGGGCATCCAGCGAAGCGGCCATCGTCCGGCGATGGGGGTAGACAGCCAGATAACCGGCGCTTAAAGCAGCGGCCATCGTTGATTTGTATCCGTCAATGGTGATTGATTTCGATGTCATCACTATAACTTACAAACATTTGTCCATTCACGCAATGTTGATTAGCTGGCAAAACGCACATTCAACCAAAAATCCTGAAAATCCGCGTTCTGCGGCCTTTGAACACAAAACTTGTCACTCAATCCGCTGGCAACGAGATGATCTGGCGCACAACAGACAAACTGGCTTCCCTTCCTGCGGCATATTATACTGTAGGCATGTCGAAGGCTATCCGGCAGCACCGCATGAGTTATACGACGGACGTAGGCAAAACGGCCGTCGCCCTGGTCACCCACTTTCTCAACACCCGCTGGGCCGCTTACACCGTCGCCGTCCACAGTGTGGAAGACGACCCGGCTTACCAGACGCACGATGTAGATTTGTTGTGGAGTGTTGTGGGTGGGAACGGCCGTTTACGCACCATCCCTCTGGAAGTGAAAGGCGACCGCTACCACCAGACCGGCAACTTCTTTCTGGAGACTGTCAGCAACGCCAACCGGCAAACGGCCGGCTGCTTCCTCTACACCAAAGCCCACTGGCTCTTCTACGTTTTTGTTGAAGTGGCCGATTTGTACTGCATCCCCATGAACCTGGCCCGCCCCTGGTTCGCCGAAAACAGCGACCGCTTCCGCGAAGCCCGCACCAGCACCCCCGTCGGCGGCGACAGCTACATCACCATCGGCCGTCTGGTGCCTATCGAAACCCTTTGCGAAGAACTGCCCGCCACTCTCCACTGGCGCAAAGAGGGCGAAGACTGGACGGACTCTACATCCTGGGCAGCAGCACGGTAAACGTCGCGCCTTTGTCCGGGTTGTTTTCCGCCCAAAGGTGACCGTCGTGCTGTTCCACAATACGCCGGGCAATAAACAGACCCAACCCTGTGCCAGAGCCATTGGTTTTGGTGGTAAAAAAGGGGTCAAAAATTCGGTCCAGGACATCCGCATGAATGCCCACGCCTGAATCGCGCACCGAAAGCGCTACATAATCGGTGGTCGCCAATTCCAGTGGATAAACTGTGGGCCCGGGCAGCGGTGCGCCCGCCGGAATAAACCAAGTCTTCACCTGGATCACTCCACCATCGGGCTGCATGGCGTCTCGCGCATTGGTGAGCAAGTTGATCACCACCTGCGTCAGCCGGTGGTGGTCGCAGACGATGGATTTCATGTTCGGGGCCAGATCGGTCTCAATATGAACATTGAACTGCCCCTGAAACTGCTGCTTCACCAGCGTCAGGGAATCTTCAACAATTTTGTTCCAGACTGTCACGGCAATTTGGGGCAGTCCATCCAATGAGTAATTGCGCAGCACTTCGACAATGCGCACACAACGCCAGGCGCTTTGCTCGATCATCTCCACGTAATGACGCAGACGGTCCAGGCTGAGGGCGTTGTCGTCCACATCCAGATTCAGGTTGGCGCAGGCGGTGGTGATGATGCTGATGGGATTGTTCAGTTCGTGGGCGATGCTGGCGGTAAGTGTGCCCATGCCAGCCAGCCGTTGGGTGTGGGTCAGCGATTCGTTGAGGCGCTGAACATCTTGCAGGCTGGCGATGGCGATGAGTTTGTGCGCGCCGGTTTCGGCGGCGATGGGTGTAATGGTAAGCGCGACTGGCAGGGCACGGCCGTCGCGCCGCCGCAGCACCGTTTCTCGATGAATCTCCACATCGTCGGGCAGTTCCAGCGGCAGCAGTTGTTCCGGCCAAAAATCATGCAAATAACCGCCCACCAGTTCGACCACGGACGTGGCGAGCATGGTGGCGGCCGTCTGGTTGGCCGAGGTAATTACCCCGGCATCATTAATGACCAACGTACCGGAAGACATACTCTGCCACAGGTGGGTAAAAAACTGCGCGGGCGAATCGGTTTTTTCAGCCACCAGGGGGTTGATCATCATGCGAATTCCTCATTCCAAATGTCACCTGCCCGTAATAGCGGGCTGTTAGTAGCATACGCGACGGGGGGAGTATCGTCCGTATGCGCGCCGTAAATTCATCGTGAAGGGGCCGTGAAGGGAAACGGGGCGGAGCAGCAATGCTGCAATTCTGGTCAACCACAGTAAACGCAGCGCTGAACGGGTATAATGGATTGCATAACCTGATGACACCTCTGAACTATCGGCACATCTCTAATTTGATGGCGCAGCAGCCGCCGCGCCGCCGCCGGCTGTTTCTGCTGGCGGTGGTGGGAGCGATGTTGTTATTGATCGGCTTTTACGCGGTGACGGATGTGGCCCACCTGACGCATAACCATACGCTGGCCGGGGCGGATTGGGTGGGGTATGCAGTGTGTCATCGCATTACCGGGCGGTCGTTGGCGATTAACGGCCGTCAATTCCCCCTTTGCGCCCGCTGTACCGGCATGTACCTGGGCGTGTTCCTGGTGTTCCTGGTCTTATGGCTGGGTGGCCGACTGCGCTGGAGTTTGCTGCCCCCTTTCCCCATCTTGCTCACACTCATAGGATTTGTTGGGTTGATGGGCATTGACGGCGTCAATTCCTACCTCCACTTCTTCCCCAACGCGCCCCACATCTACGAACCGCGCAACTGGCTGCGCCTGCTAACCGGCATGGGGACCGGCCTGACCATGGGCCTCATCACCCTGCCCATGTTGGCGCAAACTCTGTGGCGGCAGCCGGTCTGGCAGGCGTCTGCGGCAGCCTGGCGGGACTTGTTAGAGATGGTGGTGGTGGCGGGCACGGCCGTTATCCTGCTGCTGAGCAACCAACCGACGATTTTGTACGTACTGGCGTTAGCCAGCACGGCCGGTTTGTTGATTGTCGTGACGGCGTTAAATACAGTGTCCCTGCTGTTGGTCTTGCGGCGGGACGGCCGGGCAGAGAGGGCGTGGGAAACGGCCGTGCCCCTGTTCATCGGTTTTATCCTGGCCTTGCTTGAACTCAGCGCCATCAGCCTGGTCCGTTTTCACTTCACCGGAACCATGACCGGTTTGCCGGGTTTGTGATTGGTTGGTTAACAAACAAACCACCCAAAGGAGAAAAATATGATTGAAGCCCTCGGCGGCATTGGCGCCGCATTTGGCCTGGCCGGCAGCGCCGGGCTAAACGCCTATATCCCCCTGCTCATTGTGGCTGTGGCCGCCCGCTATCCCCTGGCCGATCCGCTGCTGAAGCTTTCCGCCCCTTACGATATATTGAGCAATCCCGGGATCATCATCCTGTTGTCGGTGTTGCTGATTATCGAAATGTTGGTGGACAAGATTCCGGCCGTAGATACCTTAAACGACGGCATCCAGACCTTCATCCGGCCGGCGGCCGGGGCCATTCTGTTTGCCGCCAGCGCCAACGTCATCACCGACATCAGCCCGGTGATCACCCTGGCGGCTGGTTTAATGGTAGCCGGGGGTATCCACACCACCAAAGCTGTCACCCGTCCTATGATCACGGCGGCGACGGCCGGAACTGGCAATTGGGCCGTCAGTCTGGTGGAAGATGTGGTCGCCCTGTTTACCTCCATCCTGGCGCTGCTGCTGCCCATTATCACCGGAATCGCAGCGGCCGTTGCTTTGTTCTTTGCCGTCCGGCTTTACCGCCGACGTAAGAAAAAAGAGGGTATTGCATTTCGCTAAAGACCAACTGAATACTGACTTGTGGATACTGCTACTCACCCATACTCTGCGTTACCTGCGAATTGCGGCGTGCAGTGCGAAAACTAACCAGCTTTTTCTGATCCTCATCCCACAAACTCAAAAAAGTTGTCCGTAGGCTGGAAGAGAGCGTTAGTGTGGAAACGTTCTGTAACTCTGGGTTCTGCCTGTGGCATTCTTCCAGCCGGTAATTGGGGATGCGCGGGCTAAGGTGGTGGATGTGGTGGAAGCCGATGTTGCCGGTGAACCACTGCAATACTTTTGGCAGCTTGTAAAACGAGCTGCCCTTTAGCGCCGCCGCCGCATAATCCCACTCCTCACCGCCAGCCCAATAGGTGTCCTCAAACTGGTGCTGCACAAAAAAGAGCCAGGTTCCAACCGTGGAGGCAATAAAAATCAACGGCAAATGAACCAGCAAGAAGGGTCGAAAACCAATCACCAAACTGACCAGGGCGACAATAAGCACCAGAGCGAGATCGTTCGCCAGGACGTTTAGCTTTTCTTTGCGGCGGGCCAACGGGCCAGGGAAGCGGTACAAAACCAAAAACAGGACCAACGGCAAGATCAAAAAGAGGGTGATGGGATTGCGATAGAGCCGGTAGCGAATTTTACCGGCGAGCGGCGCGGCGTTGTATTCGTTGACGGTCATGGTATACACGTCGTGGACGTCGCGGCGGGCCAGGTTGCCGGCCGTGGCGTGGTGGACAGCGTGGCTTTTGCGCCATTGGTAATAAGGCGTCAGGGTAAACAAACCGCAGACAATGCCCAGATAGTCGTTGGCCTTGCGTGATGGGAAAAACGAGCCGTGCCCACAATCATGTTGAATGATGAAGATACGCACCAGCAGCCCGGCTGTCGGCAGCGCCAACAGCAAGGTAAGCCAGTAACTCACCTGTAAACTGAAATACATCACCACCCACAAGGCAAAAAAAGGTATAAATGTGTTGACGACCTGCCAGATGCTCTTTCGGGTATCGGCTGTTTGAAACGGCCGTACCATACTCTTCCAATTCAACTGCTCGGACGCCTTTACCGGGGATACAACCATGACTCCTCTCCTTTTCTAAAATTTAATCAGGCTAAACCTGTTGTTTTCCGCCAAGGGGATACTGCTATCGTGGTGCTGGACAACGGTCGTAAATCCGATAAACAGACCAGCCATCGTGCCAAAGACATGAATCCATGACAAATGTAACACGCTGGATAGAAATGGCAACATCAGAGAAGCGATTACTTAATTGTTTTTCATCCAGGCACAAGTGCTATTCGTGGCGCAGCGCCTGCACCGGGTCCAGGCTGGCCGCCCGCGCCGCCGGATAAAGGCCGGCCAGCAGCCCAATCAACGCCGCAAAAATCAACGCCCCAATCGCCAGCCAGAGAGGCACCACTGAGAGCTGACCGATGCCGGTGACGCCTTCGTTGATGAGGTAACGATGAGCCGCCCAATCCACCACCCGCCCCAACAGCGTACCCAAAATCAGACCAACCACACCGCCAATCAGGCCAATGAGCGCCGCCTCAGCGGTGAACATCAGCCGGATTTCGCCGGGCGCTGCCCCCAATGCCTTCAACACGCCAATCTCTCGCGTGCGTTCGTAGATAGCCATCATCATGGTGTTGGCGACGCCCAGGGCAGCCACCAGCAGCGCCAGCGCACCGACAGAGCCGAGCAGCGCTTGCAGCAGCGCCAATACCTGGTTGGCGGCGTCGAGGATGGTTGTCAGGGATTGGGCTTCCAGGTTGAGTTCCTGAATGGTTTCGGAAACGGCCGTTACCATCCCCAAATTCTCCGCCCGCACCACCGCCATATTGTACCCCTCTTGCTGCAAAATATCGGGGTTGTTAAACCACCAGGCTAACACTGCCGCCGTCTCGCCCAGACCCAGATCAATGGTGCGGCTGCTAAAACTCTGGCGCACCCCCACCACCGTCGTGGCGAATTCTTGCGTTTCACCGCGTGGCAGTTTGGCCGTCAGAACCACCGGCTGCCCGACCAGACTGGCATAATCTTGGCCGCCGCCCAACAACTTGTCGGCCAGGCCAGAGGCCAGGACAACGCCGCGGTTCTCGCCATCGCCAAACAGGCTGCCGGCCAGCGGTTCGTTGGCGCCGCCCACACTAAAGCTGCGTTCGCCCATGTCCGACGAGACGCGCACCGGCAGCGATTGCTCTTGCAGCGTCAGGGTCAGGTCTACACCGCTGGGGAGCTGTAATTGGGGGGTAACGGCCGTTACCCCCGGAATCGCCCGCAGTTCATCCACGATGGTCGGCGTCAGCGCTTGCTTGGGTTTCGGCGGCGCGAAGGGGTCGAAGGTGTCCAACGCCGCCTCGTCATAAGCCGGGCTGACAAAAATATTCTCCAGGCCCACCGTCTCAAAATTGCGCTGCACTTCGCGCTGCACCCCCACGCCAAAGGAGACCATGGCGACCAGGGTGATGATGCCGATCAACACGCCGCCGGCCGTCAGCACATTACGCACCGGCCGACGCCCCAAATTACGAAATGCCGAGCGGGCAATGTCGCCAAAAGAAATGCGGGACTGGGAATTGAAGGTTGAGGACTGCGGGCTGGCGGCCAACAGCGGTTCCGCGCGCGCCGTTATCGGCCGATTAGTGGTAATGTTGACAATCTGTCCATCTTTCAAATGGACCACCCGGTCGGCGTAGGCGGCCACGTCGGCGTCGTGGGTGACAACGATGAGGGTGATGCCCTGCTCTTTGTTGAGTGTTTGCAGCAGACCCATCACTTCTGCGCCGGTGGCTGAATCCAGGTTGCCGGTTGGCTCATCGGCCAGGATAAGCGAGGGGTTGTGGATGAGGGCGCGGGCAACGGCCGTGCGCTGCTGCTCGCCGCCCGATAGTTCGCTGGGGTAATGGTCCAACCGGTGGCCCAGGCCCACTTTGTGCAGCATCTCGGCGGCGCGGGCAGATCGCTCGGCCGGGTTCACGCCGGCCAGGGTGAGAGGGATGGCGACATTCTCAACGGCCGTCAGCCGCGGCAACAAGTTAAAACTCTGAAAAATAAAGCCCACCCGGTGGCGGCGATGGGCCGTGCGCGCTTTGCCGTCGGCGTTGTGCAGCGGCAGGCCAGCCACCCACAATTCGCCAGAAGATGGCCGATCCAACCCGCCCAACAGATTGAGCAACGTAGATTTGCCAGAGCCAGATGGCCCAACCAGGGCCACAAATTCACCAGACGCGATGGTCAGGTTGACGCCGTACAGCGCCCGCACGTCCATCTCGCCGCGCTGAAAGTGGCGCTCCAGATTTGATAGTTGAATTGTATTGTCCATGGGAGATCAAAAAACCTTCCGGCGGGCCAAACCCGCCGGAAGGTTGGGGTCGCGAAAAGTTATTGCAACGCTTCGGCCAAAGCGAGCGCTTCGGCTGCGGTCAGGTCGCCGCCAATCCAGAAGGTGATGTCACCTTCGGTCCAGGTGAGCAGACTTTGTGCGCCAGCTTCGTCGCTGTAGAGCGTGCCCTCTATGCCGCGCAGGGTGACGATTTTGCCGTCTGCCTCACGGTCGGGCACGGCCGTTGCCGGTCCCTGGGCAATGGTAAAGCCGCCGGCGCTGCGGCTGTAGCGCTGTACAACCGCCCCGCGTATTTCCGTCGCGCTAACAAACGCGGCATCGGCCGGCAGGATGGCCGGGGAAAGAACATTCAGGTCGGCGGTTTCGACGGCCGTCAACTCTTCTGGCTTCAGATCTTCCAGGCGCACCACCTCTGCGCCTTCAGGAATGACAAAGGTGAAGAGGCTGTTGTCCACACCCTGATTCAGTTCCAGGGTTGTGGCAGTGGCGCTGCCGGATCCTATAGCCCCTTCAGCATATTGTACAGACAGCGGCGCGCCGTCTTCGGGCCGCACATACACTTTCAGGAAGCCGCCGGCGGCGCGAACCTCATCGGGCATTTTCTCCGGGATGGGGATCAGGCGCAGGCCGTGGGCGTTGGTAGCGCCAATTTGTACGTCGGTGATGCGTTCGGCGGTGAAGTACTCCAGCAGTTTAGCCACAGCTTCTTCTGGGGTTTGCGGATGGTCCCCCTCTTCATGGTTGTAGTCTGGGTCAATCTCAAATTCCTGCCCGGCCATTTGCGCGGCGATCAGGGCGGCGGCTTCGTCGGCGTTGCCAACCAGGACTTTGTTTTCTTGCGGGTCCCACAGCCAGAAGTTGTAGCCATCGGTAACGGCCGTTAACCCCACCAGCTTGCTTTCCGTCGCCTCTAATATTTCGGCGCGGAAGGCGGGTTCGCCGTTTGGCCCGGCATCCAGTTTGCCCCACATTTCTACCGTGCCGCTGGCATTCATTTCCGCTGTGTTCACCGTGAAGTTGGCAACAGCGTGACCGTCGGTAACGGTTTGCACGGTTTCCATCGCCTGTGCCAGCAGGTCTTCGGCGGTTGGCTGCAAAGCAAACGCAGCTAAACCCAGACTGGCTACCAGCAAGAGAATGATAGCGCTTATTAATACTTTTTTGTTTCGCATGGGTGACTCCTTTTTGGTTTGCCTGATACAGACTGCATCTGCCAAGCATATGTCAGATGACATCTATCACTTATTTTAGAATATACACCCCTTAAACACCACCCCACCACGCTTTGTGACACCCTTTGCTCACCAATCTATTAACCCCACGACGGCCCAACGGCGTGCTGCCAGCAGACGGCAGCCGCCCCGAAGTAGGCGTCGTTTGAGTTTTTGGCGATTACCATTACCCGGATTAACTGAGCAAAACACAAAGGCATGGCGGTTTATCCAGAGAATGTTTCGCATTCTCTGCAATAGTCGTTACCGTTTTTGTGTAGGTTTTCAAGAGGGCAATCAATCGTTGTAGGGAGCCGGAAAATCTTTGCGGCTGGCCTGGGCGACGAACCGCGTGCGAATCGAGCGTGGTTCGTCGTCCAAGGGGATAGCCTCGAAGGCCCAGTCTAGTTCCAATGGCGTCAGGTCCACCACTTCCAGCGCGGTCTCACATTCCCGACATTGAATCCGTTGCCCCAGACGCGGCGCGCGCAGCCGAATTCGGGAGTCGCATTCAGGACAGTAAGTAAAATCTTTTTTGGCGGTCATCCTTTGAACCTCATAGATACAAGCTGCCGGCCTGGGGTGATGGATCTACCACGAGACGGCCGTTTCACTATACGGTCAAAATACAGGATTTCTGTATGAAAACTTTGGAGTAGAGCTGTTTAAATTTCGTCAGGATTCGCCGAAACAAGAATGGCTTGCATAATGCCACCCTCGTCAACAAAAAGGTATCACTGCACCGGAACCAACGTGGCGATAGACACAAAATGGCAAATACTGCCGCCCAGCACGAACAAATGCCAGATGGCATGGTTATAAGGCAGTTTTTCCCAGGCGTAAAAAATCACACCCACTGTATAAATCACGCCGCCGGTAACAAGCATGGTTAGTCCCAGAGGTGGCAGAGCAGCGATCATGTGTTTGAAGGCAAAGACGCACATCCACCCCACCAAAACATACATGATGGTAGCGATGACTTCTAGTTTGCCTAAAAAGAACATTTTCCAGACGATGCCGGCGGCCGCCAGGCCCCAAACCAGAGCGAAATAGGTCCAGCCAATGCTGCCGCGCAGGCTGACCAGCAGGTAAGGCGTGTATGTGCCGGCGATGAGGATGTAAATGGAAGCGTGGTCAAATTTGCGGAGGATGTGTTTGACGCGGGGATGCTGCAAGCTGTGGTAAAGGGTGGAGGCCAGGTAAAGCAAAATCAGGCTGCCGCCATAGATGCTAAAACTGACGATGCGCCAGAAGTCGCCGTAAATGACAGCCAGAGTGACCAGGGCAGTGAGGCCGGCGATACTGAGCGCCGCGCCGATGGCATGGGTGACGCTGTTGACGATTTCTTCTGTAGGCGAATAAAGCGGGGTTTTCCAGGTTGGTTTTTCTTTCAACAACCACATGGTGATAATTTACCTCCCAACATACCAGCTTCACTGAATGTATCGTAACGTCGTTTGGGGAATGCTGAGATATTCAACACCGACGGCCGTTACCAATACATCTTCTTCTAAACTCATCATACCTCTTTCGGGCACAATGACGTGCAGTTCCAACGTAAAAATATGACCCACTTCCACCGGCAATTCGCAAATTCCGGCATAGCGTTCCCAACGCGGCCCCAACACCGTGGCGCCGTCGTGGGCCACCCGGCCCAATAAATGCCCAAAAGCGTGCATGTACTCCGGGTAGCCGTTGGCGATAATGTGGGCGCGGGCGGCGGCGTCTACTTGCCAGCCAGGCACACCGGGCCGCAGGGCAGCTTCTCCGGCTTTGATAGCCCCCAGAACGACATCGAAGGCGCGTTGGACTTCTGGCGGAGCGGCCGTTTCGCCATCGTCCAACACATACCACATGCGCTGAATGTCGGAACAGTAGTCGTTTTGTTTCACGCCCAGGTCCATGTGCAGGGTATGGCCTTTTTGCAACACTACCTCGCCGGGCGCGGCGTGGCCGGAAGCGGATTCCGGCCCGCAGGTGACGATGGGGTTAAATGGCTTGGGCCAGGCATAGCCGAGGTTAAGGGCTGAGATACGGCCGTGTACAAATTCAGCAATTTCTCGCTGCGTCATCCCTGGTCGGACAAACTGCTCTACTTCGTCAAACAACGCCTCAGTCGTCATGATAGCCTGGCGTACTCGCTCGATCTCGGCCAGGCTCTTGCGGCCGCGCAGCGCAGCAATGATTTGTTCGGCGGAAATCAGGCGGTCAGCATAGGGCGTACCGGCCAGAATGGTTTGCAGGGAACGGTACATGCCCAGGCTCAGGCCGTCGGCGGCCACATCGTTTTCGGAATAGTTGATGGCAATTTGCGCCGGGTCCAAAGCCGCCAGCGCATCGCGCAGCGGTTGGCTGATGCCCTGGTGGTAGGGAATCACGTCATAAAGGCCCAGGTTTTCCACGTTGACAGCATCAAAGTGACCGATGATGCAAACGTGTCCGCCGGAGCGGTGGACGATAAAGGCCGTCTTCCAGGTCACGTCCACGTCGGCGATAAGTTCCAGGGCCGGGTCGGGCTGAAGGCTGGTCTCGCGCACAAAGGTAAGCCAGGTATCCACGTTCAATTCGTTGAGGATGGCGGTGGCCTGGGCCAGTTTTTCTTGGATGAGGGGTAAGTTGTTCATAGGTGTTCTGGTGAGAGGATAGGAACGGCCGTCTTACGGCCGTTCCTCATTGTTTGGTGAGCATTGGGACGATAAGAGATCGTAAAAGATACAACTCCATCAAGACCTGACCGGTTTGCGAAAATCTGCCAGGTCCTGACCTTAAGCAGCGCAGCTAGATGTTGTTGGGATCGTCGTCAAGCTGACTCATAAACGTCTCCATGTTATCCGCCTCAAACAACATAAACAACATCTGCTGTAACTGATACCGGTCGGTAACACTTTCCAAATAGCGGCTCAGGCGACGGTAAGAAGAAGCTGACGGGTCAAAGCGGCGCACGACGCTATCTAGCAAGGCCTCTCGCAAACCAATTAATACGCCAATTTCCATACCTTCTTCACGGCCTTCTTCGCGGCCTTCTTCACGGCCTTCTTCACGGCCTTCTTTCAAGCCCAATTCTCGCATTCGAAGCAAATAAGGGGTATCGAATAACAGTGTTTCACTTTCTTCTAACAGTTTCTCTACCATTTGTATTATCTCCCTGGTCTGGAGCAAGCTGACCAATGCGGTTAACAGGCGATCCTTTTCTTCTGCTGTTGTCGCGGTGCGTATGACCGATAGCGCTTGTGGCAGTATTGTTGAAGCATCGGCCAAGCGTGTTTGTCCAATGAGAGCCAGAAAGGCGGGATTACCCAGTTCAAACAAGCGTTCCGCCGGCATTTCCCACAGGCGCAGCGGCTGATACTGCCAACGCAGTGTCACCTCGTCGCCCAATCCGTATATCTGGTACATGCCGCTATCACCGCGGCCGGCGCCTTCGCCGACGTAGATAACCACGCTCACCAGTCGCGGGGCATTTTCTTTGTCTGGCAGACCTATATCTCGTCGTACAATCCGGGCCAGGTAATCCAATACGCGCAGGGGCATTGGTTCATGGCTGCGCCGTCCTTGTAATTCAATGTGCAGATAGATGATGTGTCCTGCGGCATCAATCACCTCGAAGAGCAGGTCGCTGCGGCCGGGGCTGGCGGCAAACTCAACGTTCAGCGGGCGCACGCGCTGCACCGGCGTAGCCAACAACCAGGTGGCGAACGCTTCGCTGAATTCAGTGATGAGCACTTTTAGCGGGTTGTCCGTCTCGCTCATGTGAGTAGTGTAGCATAAAGCGGTGGCGGGGAGAACAGATGGACAGAGGATGAATGGGGCGAATTACTCTTCGCCAGCAATAGCTTTATAGATCGATTGCAGATCTTCGTCGGAATAGTAATGGATGATGACCTGGCCGCCTTTGCGCTGTTTGTTGATAATGACGCGCGTGCCCAGTGAATGCTCAAACTGGTTTTGCAGATCGACCAGTTCTGGTGGCAGCGATTTCTTTGGTTTGGGCTGCGGCTTTTGTTCTGCCAGGAGATTTTTAACGTGTTGTTCTGTCTGCCGCACGTTGAGGCCGAGTTTGATGATTTGCTTCATGGCGTTGGTTTGCATTTCTGGCGTGGGCAGCGGGAGGAGCGCACGGCCGTGCGCCCCACTGATCTGCCCATCACTTACTGCCTGCTGCACGGCCGTTGGCAGAGTCAGCAGCCGCACCAGGTTCGCCACAGTCGAGCGCCCCTTACCCACCCGTTTGGCGACTTCTTCCTGGGTCAGGCCGAATTCATCCATAAGCTGCTGGTAGGCGTAAGCTTCTTCCAGAGCGTTCAGGTCGGCGCGCTGGATGTTTTCGATGATCGCCAGTTCCAGCATGGCCTGGGGGGTAGCTTCTTTAACGATGGCCGGAAGCTGTTCCAGACCGGCCAACTGGGCGGCGCGCCAGCGGCGTTCGCCGGCGATGAGGATGTATTGGCCGTCTTGCTGGGTGACGACCAGCGGTTGGATGAGGCCATGCTCGGTGATGGAAGCGGCCAGTTCGGCCAGTTGGGTCTCGTCGAAGGTAGAACGCGGTTGGTGGGGGTTGGGAATCACGGCCGTTACCGGGATCAACCGTATATCGTCATTGGATACGGCCGTATCTGCCGTGGGAATCAGTGCGCTTAAACCACGACCCAATCCTTGTCTTTTGCTCATGCCGTCGTTTCCTTTACCTGGTCCCCTTTGAGGATTTCGGCCGTTAACACCTGGTAGGCCAGCGCGCCGGGAGACGTGGGCGCGTAAATGTTGATCGGCTGCCCATAGCTGGGCGCTTCGCTCAGGCGCACGTTGCGCGGTACAATGGTGCGAAACACCTTGCCAGGGAAAAATTTACGCACTTCTTCCACCACCTGGCGGCTCAGGTTGGTACGGCCGTCATACATCGTCATGATCAACCCGCGAATAGTCAGCGCCGGATTGAGATATTTGCGCACCAACTCGACAGTTTGCGTTAACTGAGACAGCCCTTCCAGGGCCAGATATTCGCACTGCACCGGGATGATCACCCCGTCGCGGGCAGCGGTGAGGGCGTTAACGGTGAGCAGGCTGAGGCTGGGCGGACAATCTATGAGGATGTAATCGTAACGGCCGTTCAGCCCATCCAGCGCCTTTTGCAGCCGATATTCCCGCCCGATGGCGTTCACCAATTCCACTTCTGCCCCGGAAAGCGCCGGGCTGGAGGGCACAATATCCAGCTTGAACTCGGCCCGCTCCACGCGCACTTCATCCACCGAGGCTTCTTCCAACAGCAAATCGTAGATGGATTTGTCCAGCGACGATTTATTCACGCCAATGCCGGACGTGGCGTTGGCCTGGGGATCAATGTCCACCATCAGCGTGCGCCGACCGCTGCCGGCCAGATAGGCGCACAAATTGATCACCGTGGTCGTTTTGCCCACGCCCCCTTTTTGATTCACGATGGCATAAATCTTGGTCATAAAAAACCTTGTCGAAACCATTCAACCCTGACGGTTTTCGGAAACCCTCAGGGTTTTGCTGAGCGCCTGGATGCCGGCCAATTTGGCCTCCAGCCCATCTAATTCCACCGAACAGGCGGCGATGTCGTTGGCAAATCGGCCGGCTTCCCAGGGATTTCCGCCCGTCTGGTGCAGGCGGATGAGGAAGGCGGTGGCGAATATATCGCCCGCGCCGGTGGCGTTTACTTCCAGGGCGCGGCGGGCCGGGATGTGGCGGATTTCGTCTTCAAAATAGATGGTGCAGCCATCGTATCCTTTTGTCACCACCAGCAGGTGCGACCAGGCGCGGTATTGGGCCAACTGCGCCTCATCGCGTAAATCTTCATGGCTCAGGATAACGGCCGCCGCCAGCGGCAAAAATTCACGCGCATCGGGCCAGTCGGTGGCATACACACGGCCGTCGGCCCCCCAGCGGCGCATCCAACCCTGCGGCGTCAGCCCAACCAGGCTGTTACTGAACAGATGGATCATCGCCGGGTCAATTTCGTTGGCAATAGGGGCCAGGTGGACAATGTCCGGTCGCTGCCAATCCGCCGGCACGTGGCCGGGGAGGAGGGGCGCAGCCTGGGCGTGCAGGGTTTGCATACGGCCGTTCGCCGTGTACACGTTCTCAAAGGTCGTGGTTTGCGCCGCCGGGATGGTGTGCAAGTGAATACCGGCCAAATAAGGCTGCCAGGCAAAGTCAGCGCCGCTGCTGGTCAGAACGGCCGTGCAGCAGCCCATCGCCTGCGCCAGCCGCCCCGAAAACGAAACCGTGCCGCCCACCGTTGGTCCGTCCGCCGTCAGGTCTTGGCTGATGTGCCCAATTGCCAGGTAATCTATGTGTGTCATGCCGGGCAAATTCTAGCATATAGCACCGGGGAGAGCGAAAGGTACGGCCGTTACTCGCCTTTATAGCCCAACAAGCGCAGCCCATTCAACGACACCAACACTGTGCTGCCTTCGTGCCCAATCACGCTCAGCGGCAGGGCCAGCCCCACGCCCAACACCGCCCCAATCAGCAGCAAAATCATGCCGATGGCGAAAGCCAGGTTTTGCACCAGCGTCTTGCGTGTGCGGCGGCTGAGGCCGATGACGTAAGGGATTTTGCCCAGGTCGTCGCTCATCAGCACGATGTCGGCCGTTTCCAGGGCCACATCCGTGCCCGCCGCGCCCATGGCAATGCCGATGTCGGCCGCCGCCAGCGCCGGGGCGTCGTTTACCCCATCGCCGACCA
The DNA here is from genome assembly GCA_016716065.1 of Candidatus Leptovillus gracilis. Classification (NCBI taxonomy): domain Bacteria; kingdom Bacillati; phylum Chloroflexota; class Ardenticatenia; order Promineifilales (SeqCode); family Promineifilaceae (SeqCode); genus Candidatus Leptovillus; species Candidatus Leptovillus gracilis. Next base: position 62,492 of record JADJXA010000014.1, read on the forward strand.
TCGCCACCGGGCCATACTGCTCGGCCAGCTCTTTCAGCAGGCGCATTTTGTCTTGCGGCAGCAGCTCGGCGTGATAGGCGTCCACACCAGACTGTTGGGCGATGGCCGCCGCCACCCGCTCGTTGTCGCCGGTCAGCATGACCACGCGCTCCACCCCGGCGGCTTTGATGCGGCGAATGGTCTGGGATACGTTGGGACGCAAGATGTCGGCAATCGCTAAGACGCCAAGAATGTGGGCGCGACGGCCGTTTTCCGTCACATCGGCCACCAAAACCGTCGTTTTGCCCTCATCCTGGAAACGGTCCAGGGCATCTACGGCCGTTTCCAATCCATCTATCTCCCAATTGGCAAAGTAGCGCAAATTGCCCACCGCCACCTGCCGGTTTTCGACGGCCGCCAATACCCCCAGCCCTGTTTCCGAGTGGAAATCGGTCACTTCAGACAAAGCGATGCCGCGCTCCTGCGCCGCGGTAACGATGGCCTGCGCCAGCGGATGCTCCGATTTGCTTTCCACCGAGGCTACCAACCGCAGCAGGTCGTTTTCGTCGCCGGCCCAGCAGTCGTCGCAAACTGTCACGTTGGTGACGCGGGGTTTGCCTTCTGTCAGCGTGCCAGTTTTGTCGAAGGCCAACACTTTAATGCCTGCCGCTTGCTCCACGTAAACGCCGCCCTTAAACAACACGCCGCGCCGCGCCCCATTGCCAATGGCCGACAGCACCGTCGCCGGCGTGCTGATAACGATGGCGCACGGCGACGCCGCCACCATCAACGTCATGGCCCGGTAAAAGGTGGTGTTGAACGGTTCGTTGAACAGAACCAGGGGCAGGAGGATGGCAACGGCCGTCATCACAATCACCCCCAGAGCATAATACTGCTCTGCCTTTTCGATGAAGCGCTGTGTGGGCGCCTTTTGCCCCTGCGCCTCCTCGACCATTTTGATCAGTTTCGCCAGGGTTGTATCCTGCGCCAGCCGTGTCACCTCCACCTCCAGGCCGCCACGTTGGTTGATGCTGCCGGCCAACACCATGTCGCCCGACTCTTTGGCGACAGGGATAGATTCGCCGGTGATGGCTGCCTGGTCCAGGCTGCTGCGCCCTTCGCGGATACGGCCGTCTAACGCCAGCCGCTCTCCCGGTTTCACAATCATCAAATCACCAACGCTGACTTCTTCAATGGGCAGCGTCACCATCTCGCCATCACGGCGCACAGTGGCCTCCGCCGGACGCAGGGCCATGAGCGCGCGGATGGCGTTGCGTGTGCGGTCCATGGCGTAGCTTTGCAGCACATTGGACAGCGAAAAGAGGAAGAGCAGCATTGCCCCTTCAAACGGCGCGCCCACCAGCGCCGCGCCAATAGCCGCCAGGACCATCAGCAAGTCTACGTCAATGGTCAGCTTGCGCAGCGATTGCAGGCCGGCCATCAAACCAAACGAACCGCCGGTGAAGTAGGCGACAGCATAAAACAGATGGGCGACCCATCTCGGCGCGTCCAAAAATTCGGCCGCCAGACCGCTCATCATGGTGATGAAGGTGATAACGGTGAAAACAAGTTCCACCTGCTGCGCCGGGAATTTTTCTTGTAGTTTTTGCCAGGCGGTGGGAGAAACGGCCGTTTCCCCCACCACATTCCCCCGGCTTAATTCAATGGTATCTTCAGTCATTATGCATTCCTTGTATCATCCAAGACCTGGCAGGATGCCAAAAATCCGCCAAGTCTAATTTTAATGTGCGCTCAGGCTGGCGAAGATTTCGCGGTCTTCGGGGTCCAGACGTTCCAGCAGGTCGGCGCCCAGGCGGGCATAAATACGCTGCGTAAACATCTCCATCCACACAAACTGCCGGGCAATGAGTACCAAATCCTGGTTACGGGTAATGGTTGCCATTGTTTCATGCCGAGGGCTGGCGCTGGCAATGAGGACTTCGGCATTGTCGGCCTGTACCAGCAGGGTAGCCGTGATGCCCTGTAATTCGCTTTCCAGCGGTGGATGATAGGCCACTCGGCCGCAGTTGAGCGTACTACTGCCGGTGAGCAGACTGCTCACCAACAGGCCGCGTTCGCTGGCAGCGCAAACGTCGTTCTGCAGCGCGGCCAGGTCGCCGTCGGTGAGGACCAGGAAAAGTTCGGTTTGGGCCTGATGAATAAGGTGGCTGGCGTAAGCAAGAACGGCCGTGCGCCCACTGATGGTCCACACCCGGTTATCGGTCGTCTCCGTGTACAGCGCCGTTAGCCCCTGGCCTAACTCTTGCAGCAGCCGCCGATGATCGGCCGCGTGCTGTTCCAACAGCAGTTCGGGTGGCAGGGGGCGGTACAATGTCGTCCGACCCTCTACCGTTTCTAAGGCCGCGCCACGGCCGTGCAGCCGCTTCAACGCCTCATACACCATCGAACGGGGCACACCCGACTCTTTGCTGAGTTGATAACCTGTCGCCGGATGTTCGCGCAGCAGCGCCAGATACACCTTCGCTTCGTATTCGGTAAAGCCGATCTTCAATAAATCTGTTCGTAAATCCATTGTTCTCTCAGAATAACAGGGTCTCGTTATGGGATTAGTTGTTTTTAGAATGACTAATAGCGATATTCTAAACAACTAAACGAAATGCGTCAATAGACGTATGTAAGAATTGGGTGAGGGAAAAAGTGGCGTTTGGTTCACAGATTACGAAACATCGCTCCCCTGATTGACTGACAAATCCTATTTTTAGAGGTCGCAGAACACGGATTTCCAGGATTTGCGAATGAGGGTAGTCGAGAAAAACGAATCCGTGAATCCTGCCAATCCGCTGCCAATTGGGCTGAATGTGAGTTTTGTCAGTCAACCGGCATCGCTGCCAGTATTATCAGTATCCAGAGAAATCATCGCCCAATTTGTAGAACGATTTTCCAAATCGTTTACTGGGCGATTTTCCAAATCGCCCTACAACCGCGGAAAAAGACCATTCTGGACAACTACACCCGCAAAGGCCATCATCTAACATTTTTGGGCATGGTTCAATTCAGGCGATATGGGCTTTACAAATTTAACAAAAAAGCGTGTCATTCCTTCGGCGTTGCTCAGACCTTGTCCTGAGCAACGCCGAAGGAATGACAATTCAGTCTGAATTTGTAAAGAAGATGTTCCGCTCGACGAACCATGTCCATTTTTGCCACCTTGTCAGATGCCGTCTTGTCAGATGTCACCCTGTCAGATGTCACCTTGTCAGATGTCACCTTGTCAAGTATCTATCGGCGATTGGGCAGATCGCGCTCTCTTTTATGTCGCACTGCGTCATGTTGCATCCCCTCCTCCCTCCCGTTATAATGATGCTGCAAACAGTAACTGCTAAACCTGAACCTGAACCCGCGAGAACCAGAACATGCTAGACCTCTCCCTGACCGAAGAACAGCAACAAGCCGCGGCCATGGTCCGCGAATTTGGCGAAAAAGAAATCCTGCCCACCATCAAAGAATATGATCGGCAGCAAAGCATGAACCCAACCGCTCTGCCGCGCATGGCGGAACTGGGTATTTTGGGCATCAACATTCCCGTCCGCTATGGGGGTCAAGGTTATGATTATGTGACTCTTGGCCTGGTCTGCGAAGAATTAGAACGCATAGATACCACCCTGCGCGTCGCCATGTCCGTCCACATGGGGCTGAACAGCATGGGTGTGCTGCAATGGGGCACAGAAGAGCAAAAACAGCGCTTCCTGGCGCCCCAGGCGCGCGGCGAAAAATATGCCGCTTTTGGCCTCACCGAGCCGGGCGCCGGTTCCGACGTGGCTGGAATGCGCTCTACTGCGCGCAAAGATGGCGGAGCAGCGAACGCCGACTACATCATCAACGGCGAGAAGATGTGGATTAGTCTGGCGACTAAAGCCCACCACGTTCTTTGGGTGGCCAAGACCGATCCAGACGCCAGACCATCCCATGCCGGCCTGACCGCGTTTATGGTCGAGAGCGACATGCCGGGCGTGACTACCGGCGATATTCACGGCAAATTGGGCGTGCGCGCCGGGTCCACCGGTTGGGTGAACTGCCAGGATGTGCGCGTGCCGGCGGCCAACCGCATCGGCGAAGAAGGCGAGGGTTTTAAGATTGCCATGAGCTGCCTGGATAACGGCCGTTACACCGTCGCCTCCGGCGCAACCGGCCTCACCCGCGCCTGTTTAGAAGCCTCCATCCACTACGCCCAGGAACGGGAAACCTTCGGCCGTCCGATTGCTGATTACCAACTTATCCAACAAAAAATCGCCTGGATGCAGCAGTGGTACGACGTGTCGCGCCTGCTGTATCTGAAAGTGGGCTGGCTCAAGAACCAGGGCAGCCGCAACACCCGCGAAGTTTCTATGGCCAAGTGGTACGCCACCGACCATTCTTTCAAGGCGGCCCATGAAGCCATTCAGGTGCATGGCGCCTATGGCTTTTCTGACGAATACGACGTGGAACGATATTTACGCAACAGCCGCGGCGCCATCATTTACGAAGGGACCAGCGAAATTCACCAACTGATGCAGGCTGCGTATGCCTTCGGCCAGCGGCAAGACAAGCCGCTGCGCTGCGAACTACCCGCTTACGATGAGGCATTCTGGCAGAGTGAGCCATGAATGGTTGTTGCTCGTGAACTGATTGCTGCCCGACAACCACTATTTTAAGATGACAGACCGGACTCTAAAACTCAAACTACGTCCCGACGAAACCGTCCGCTTCCCCGGCTTATGCGTCCACTGCGCCCAACCGGGGGTCATGCCCATGCGCCTGCAAAAGCAGCACGGCCGTCTCACCCGTCAGATAGACGTACCGGTGTGCGCTGACTGCGCTCAGGAGTTGGCCCACAAATCTGGCGAAGAGGAGCGGTTGGAAAAACTGGGCTGGGTGGGAGCAGGGGCAACGGCCGTTACCCTGCTTCTCCTCGGGCTGCTGCTTACGCCGGCCGGGCTGGCCTTGTGGCTGCGTTTGTTGATTGGTTTGATTGTAGGCCTGGGGGTGGGAACGGCCGTACTCCGCCTCTCCCGCCATCTCGCCCGCCAAAAAGCCCTACCCGCCAAACAAGCCATCCGCCAATCTGCCCAGATCATCACCTTTTCCTGGCGCGCCACCACCTTTACGTTTACCAACGAGACGTTCTACGAGCGTTTTCGCGCATTAAATCAGCCATTGTTAATGGACTACGAATTGTGAATTGCGAATGTTGAAGGGCGAACGATTTCTGAACTTCACAATTCACAATTCACAATTCACAATTTATCTGGAGGTAGCTATATGAAGGTTGTCGTTTGTACCAAACAAACCCCCAGCACCACCGCCGATCTGACGGTTAAACCAGACGGCAGCGTGAGCTGGGACGATCCCGGTGGCAAGCCCAACGTGGTTAATCCCTGGGATGAGTATTCAATCGAGGAAGGTATCCGCCTGAAGGAAAATCATGGCGCATCCGACGTTATCGCCCTCACCATGGGCGGCGACGAAAGCCAGGAAGCCTTGAAGACGGCGCTGGCGATGGGGTGTACCGAAGCCATTTTGCTATCAGACGCAGCCTTCTCTGGCGCAGACAGTCTGGGCACGGCCAGGGTGCTGGCCGCCGCCATCCACAAAATTGGCGACGTGCAAGTGGCCCTGTTCGGTAAATCAGCCATTGATGGGGATACGGGGCAAACGGCCGTGCAAACCGCCCGCAAACTCGGCTGGACGCCGCTCACCTTTGTCTCGGCCATCACCGCCATCGGCGGCGGCCAGATCACCGTCGAACGCCTGCTCGATGATGGCAAAGAAACCGTCACCGCCTCCCTGCCCGTGGTCATCAGCACCGTCAAAGAGATCAACGAACCCCGCTACCCCTCCTTCATGGGCATCCGCAAAGCCAGCCGGGCCACCATCCCCACCTGGGGCGCCAGCGACTTGGGCGTTTCCAGCGTGGGCAGCAAGGTAGATTGGTCGCACGTCTACGCTTTGCCTGCCCGCGAAGGCAGCGTGGAAATCATCGAGGGCGCCAACGCACAAGAGAAAGCGGCCAGGTTGGTCGCCAAGTTGTTTGAGGAGAAAGTGATATGAGCGGCGTATGGGTCTTCATCGAAAATAATCATGGCGAAATTGCCACAATTGCCAAAGAAGCATTGGCCGCGGCCCGCATTGTAGCCGATGGCTTAGGCGAAACCCTCACCGCCCTGGTGTTTGGGCACGACGTTGCCGCTGTTGCTGCAGCCGCCTTCGATTTAGGCGCGGACGCCGTCTTAGGCGCAGACGATGCAACTTTATCCCCCTTCCGCGTCGAAGCGGCGGGCGCATTGGCGGCCAAACTGGCCCAAGAACGCCAGCCCAGCGTCATCATCGCCGGGGCGTCCACTCGTGGCCGTGACCTGGCCGCCTGGGTCGCCGCCGACCTGGACGCCGGTCTGGTGGCCGATGGCACAGACCTGGCCGTGGACGGCGACCGGGTTAAAGTGACACGCCCGGTCTACGCCGGCAAGCTGCTCTCCACCGTCTTTGTGACGACGGGCACGCAAGTCATCACCTTGCGCAACCGTGCCTTCCCCCAGGCTGAGTCTACGGGCGGCAGCGGCAGCGCGGAATGGGTAAACACGGCCGTTAGCGAAGCCAACATCCCGGCTAAAGTCACCGGCTTTGCCGCCAAAGAAGGCGGCGTCAGCCTCACCGACGCCAGCATCATCGTCAGCGGCGGGCGCGGCGTGGGCGGGCCGGAGGGCTTCGCCCCAGTACGCGAACTGGCCAATACGTTAGGCGCGGCTCTGGGCGCTTCACGCGCGGCCGTAGACGCCGGTTGGATTCCTTACGAGCATCAGGTCGGCCAGACCGGTAAAACCGTCAGCCCAGACCTCTACATCGCCAATGGCATCAGCGGCGCCATCCAGCACCAGGCCGGTATGCGCGGCTCCAAAGTCATTGTCGCCATCAATAAAGACCCGGAAGCGCCTATCTTCAAGCTGGCGCGGTATGGCATCGTCGGCGATCTCTTTGAGGTACTGCCGGCGCTGTCGGCCGAATTCAAGAAAAAACTCAGTTAACATGTCCGTCAAACTCCAGGGGTTTGAGAAAACCCCTGGAGTTTCGTTTGTTTCTCGCCAGTTTGACATTTAGCCTCCCCTGTGGCAGAATCTCATCCGCATATTGCCCCTGTAGCTCAGAGGATAGAGCGTCGGCCTCCGAAGCCGGAAGCCCAGGTTCGAGTCCTGGCAGGGGCATTCCTAAAACAATGCGATTTAACTCAGGTATGGCTTTTTTGTGATTGATAAACCTTCTCCACAATTTGCCAGTCAATGTTGTTTTGAAGCAAGCCAGCCGTTACATTTGTACTATTTTTCACAAAGAATACATTACATTTGTCATTCTTCAGCACCAGTTGCTTGTAATACAATTCACTCAGTTTTGAGCCAAAATCAGAAATTCTAAACTCATGGGGAGCATCTTTAGACACGGTTTGTCTAGGGGTGCTTTTTGTTTGTATGGCTCTGCCGCCACTGTAGACACAGCGTTTAAGAAGGCGCACGTTCATACGATGATAGGCCAATACTGGTATTAACTGTCAGGGTGGACGCGCCGATTTGATAAAACAGACAGACCGTTATTTGAGGAGATTTGTATGGCCGGTTTAGATCAAGAGACCCGCGACATGATTCTGGATACACTGAAAAAGTATGCCGAGCGCAAACTAACGCCCGACTATTTGCTCAAATTGGATCATGAAGATCAGTTCCCGCACGAAGTTCTACAAGAATTGAATGATCCCTCCCAGCTAGGATTGCACCTTATTTTTATTCCTGAACAATACGAAGGTTTGGGTGGCGGCGCATACGACATTTACCGCGTCTCCGAGCTGATGGCTTCCATTGATCTGGGTGTGGCTACCGGGGTTCTGGCGACCTTTCTGGGTTCCGACCCAATTCGCGTGGGAGGTACAGCAGAACAAAAAGCACTCTGGATGGGGCGTATTGCCGAAGAAGCGCTGCTGATGGCTTATGGGGCCACCGAACCACAGGCCGGCAGCGATCTGGCAGCGTTGACCACCAAAGCTGTGCCGGTGGAAGAAAATGGCGCAGTTGTGGGCTATAAAATCAGCGGCCAAAAGCAGTGGATCAGCAACGGGGCAGTGGCCGACCTGTACACCATTTTGGCCCTGGCTCCCGGCGGTCCGACCTGGTTTGTGGTAGACAAAGACGCCCCCGGCTTCACCAAAGGCAAGCCGGAAGACAAACATGGCATTCGCGCCAGCAATACGGCCGCTCTCTTTCTGGAAGACGTATATGTGCCGGCCGACCGCTTGATCGGCGGTGTAGAAGGGCAGGGGTTGGCCCAGGCCCAGGCTGTTTTTGGCTACACCCGCCTGATGGTGGGCGCGTTTGGTATGGGCGCGGGCTGGGAAGCGCTGCGCCGCGCCATCCGCTACTCGCAGGAACGCATTCAGGGCGGCGCGCCCCTCAGTGAAAAACAGGGTTATACCCACAAGCTCATCGTGCCCAACGCCGTCCGGCTGGAAGCGGCTCGCAGCTACATCGAATGGGTCGCCGAACGGTTGGACGGCGAAGATGGTGGGCACGGGCTGCAAACAGAGGGGGCCATTGCCAAATACATGGCGACGGAAGCGGGCAACAAGGCGGCCGAAGACGCCATTCAGGCCCATGGCGGTTATGGCTATACCAAAGAATACATGGTGGAAAAAATTAAGCGCGATGTGCGCATTACCACCATTTACGAGGGCACGTCGGAAATTATGGAATGGACCATCGCCCGCGACCGTTGGCAGCTTCATCTGAAGTCGCGTATGGCCTTTTACAACGACTGGGCCGACCGTTTGGACGCTCTGCACAAAACGCAGCCCAACAATGGGGCCAATTACGCCGCACTGTCTCTGCGCGCCCTCTCGGTGATTTTGGAGCGCTGCCGCCTGGACCGGCTGACGCGGCAGCAGCATATGTTGTTCCGGCTGGGCGAGTTGATTGCCTATGCGGAAACGGCCGCTATCTTCGCCGAGCGTGTGGTGGACAAGCCAACCACAGCCATCAACCTGGACATCCCAGCGCGGCAGGCGTTGGCCCGCATTCACGGCCGTGACGCCGCTCTCAAAGTAGCCACCGACGGCCTGCGTTGGGCCATCGGCGCGGGACAAACCGATCCCAACCTGGCAAATTCTTTGAACCTGCCGGGTATTTATCAGGCGCAAACCGGCTTGCTGGAAGACATGGACCAGGCAGCCGAAGCGCTAAACAAAGCATTTAAATTGTGAATTGTGAACGGTGAATGATGAATTGTGAATGTCCTCCTCCAGGGGTGAAACATGGATTCAGCGGATAGAGCCATTGCGATTGTGGGATTAGGGGCTGTTTTGCCAGACGCGCCGAATGCGCCGGCTTTTTGGCAGAATATTGTGAACAAGCGGTACAGCATCACCGACGTGCCGCCGGAGCGGTGGGACCCGGCGTTTTATTACGACCCGGACCCGTATGCGCCAGACAAGACGTACAGCAAGATCGGCGGTTGGGTGCGCGGCTATCAATTTGATTGGAAGCAGTTCCGTATGCCGCCCAAAGTGGCGGCGGCAATGGACGAATCGCAGCAGTGGGCGGTGACGATTGCCGCCGAAGCGCTGGCCGATTATGGTTACCCGGAACGGCCGTTACCCACCGAGCGCACGGCCGTTATCCTGGGCACAGCCATGGGCGGCGAACTCCATTACATTACCCAAAACCGTATCGTCTTCCCCGAATTTGCCAACGCCTTACAAGCCTCGACTGCCTTTAACAATTTGTCAGCCGACCTGCGGCAACAAATCATCGCCGAATGGCACGGCGTCATTGACCAGCGCATCCCGGCCATTACCGAAGATTCCATGCCCGGCGAATTGGCGAACATCGTTTCCGGCCGTGTCGCCAACCTGCTGAACCTGCGCGGCCCTAACTTCATCACCGACGCCGCCTGTGCCTCCAGTTTCGCGGCCATCAAGGCGGCTATTGATATGTTGGCCGAACATCAAATAGATGCCGCCATTGGCGGCGGTGTAGACCGCAACATGGGCGCGCCCTCCTTCGTCAAATTCTGCAAAATCGGCGCCCTCAGCGCCACCGGCAGCCGGCCGTTTGGCGATGGCGCCGATGGCTTTGTGATGGGCGAAGGTGCGGGCGCGTTCCTGCTCAAGCGGCTGGCCGACGCTGAGCGCAGCGGCGACAAAATTTACGCCGTGATTCGCGGCGTAGGCGGCAGCAGCGACGGCAAAGGCAAAGGAATCACTGCCCCCAATCCCATCGGTCAGGAGTTAGCCATTGCCCGCGCCTGGGAAATCGCCGGGTTAGACCCGGCTACGGCCACACTGGTGGAAGCGCACGGTACGTCCACCCGCGTCGGCGATGTGGTGGAGGTGGAAAGCCTGGCGAAAGTGTTTGGCGGCGCAGCCCGCGGCAGCATCGCCATCGGTTCGGCCAAGAGCAACATCGGCCACCTGAAGGCCGGGGCGGGGGCGGCCGGTCTGTTGAAAGCGGCGCTGGCCGTCTACCACAAAATTTTGCCGCCCACCCTGAACGCCGAAAAAACCAACCCTAACATAGATTTCAGCCGCACGCCGTTTTACCCCAACCATGAGGCGCGGGAATGGGCTGCGCCCAACGGGACGCCGCGCCGCTGCGGCGTTAGCGCCTATGGTTTTGGCGGCACCAATTTCCATGTGGTTCTGGAGGAGTATATACCCGGCATGTTGGCACAAAAGAGCAAGGTGTTTGCCAGCACGGCCGTTCCCCAAACTACCACCGCCAGCAACGGCGCACCAGCCGCCGCAACGGCCCCGGTGCGTGGCATTTTTGCCCTGGGCGAGGCCACGCCGCTGGCCTTGCAACAAAAATTGGATGAAGCGCTGGAACGGGCGAAAAACGGCTGGACGCCACCAACGGCCGCTTTGCCAGACACGGCCGTGATCCAATCCGCCGAACGCCTCATCATTGATTACGGCGACCACGACGAGCTGCTGGACCGCCTGCACAAAGCGCGCAAAGTAATGAGCTTCGACAATCCGCAGGCCTGGAAAGCGATGCAAGCTCAGGGCATTTTCCGTGGCAGCGGACAACCTGCGGGCAAAATCGCCTTCCTTTTCCCCGGCCAGGGCAGCCAATATGTCAACATGGGGCGCGAGCTGGCCGAACTGTCGCCCACCGTCGCCAATGTATTTGCAGAAGCCGACGCGGTGATGAAACCCATCCTCGGCAAACCACTGACTGACTACATCTTTGTCAATTCCGCCGACCAGGGCGCAGTGATGCAGGCCAACTTCGACCTGATGCAAACCGAAATTTGCCAGCCGGCCATGCTGACGCTGGACATGGCGGTGATGGCGCTGTTGGCCGATTACGGCTTCAAACCAGATATGGTGATGGGTCATTCGCTGGGCGAATATGCCGCCCTCATCGCCGCCGGGATTATGCCCTTTGCCCATGCCCTGGAAGCGGCCGCAGCCCGCGGCAGCGAAATGGCGAACCTGGACGTGCCGGACAATGGCAAAATGGCCGCCGTTTTGGCCCCGTATGAGGTGGTCGAAGAGATTTTGCGCCAGATGGATGGCTACGTGGTCCCAGCCAACATCAACAGCAAAAGCCAATGCGTCATTGGCGGGGCGAGCACGGCCGTTGAACAAGCCGTCGCCCAATTTGAGGCCCAAGGCTACCGGGCCATGCTCATCCCCGTCAGCCACGCCTTCCACACCAGCATCGTCGCCCCGGCCAGCATCCCGCTGCGCCAGGTGCTAGACCGGCTGGACATCCGCCCGCCCACCTTGCCCCTGGTGGCGAATGTGACGGGGGAAGTGTACCCAACGGCCGTAAACGACATCAAAGACATTCTGCAAAAACAGATCGCCTCGCCCGTGCAGTGGGTGAAAGGCTTAGAGACGTTGTACGCCGAGGGCGTGCGTACCTTTGTCGAAGTTGGCCCCAAACGCGCCCTGCGCGGCTTCGTCAACGACATTTTTGGCGACAAAGAAGATGTCCTCGCTCTGATGACCAATCACCCCAAACAAGGCACGCTGCCAACGTTTAACCAGGCGCTCTGCGGCTTGTATGCCGCCGGGTATGGTGGGCAGGTGGCAGTGAAAGGGGGGAGTTGATAGTTGGTAGTGGGGAGTTGACAGTGAAGAGTGAACCGGCGGCAGCGCCAGAAGGCAGGAAAGAGGACATGAATCAAAACGGCACACCGGCCGGCAATCCGCCAGCCAATCTGGAAGCCTTGGGCCAGCTTTTGGCCCAGGCTCTCCAACAAACCAGCCAATCAACCAACACCGTCTACGACCGCAACGCCGTGCCTACCGGTTCGGTTATCATCAGCGGCACGGGATTGGGGCTGCCCGGCGCCGAAAAAGCGGTGATGGACCCCGACAACGCCCTGCGCATCCTGCAAGGCGAGCAGTTCGTAGACCTCATCCCGGAACGTTTCCGGAAGATGATGGTCAACAAGCGCATCACCCGCATTGTCAAAGCGGCCGATGGCTCTGGCAGCTTTGCCACCATAGACGACCCGTCGGAAGTGATTAAACTGGCCGGCCGCCCGGGCAGCTTCGACCTGGAAGCGGAATATGGCGTAGATGGCAAGCTGATCGAGGCGCTGGACATCACCAGCCAATTGGCAATGGCTGCCGGGCTGGATGCCTTGCGCGAAGCGGGTATCCCCCTGGCGATGACCTACAAAAAAACCACCACCGGCAAGTATCTGCCGCTGGATTGGAAGCTGCCAGAAGCCCTGCGCGACGAAACCGGCGTGATTTTTGCCAGCGCCTTCCCCGGCGGCGACCGTTTTGCCGACGAAATGACGCGCTATTACACGTTTATGAACCGGCGCAGCCAGTTGGAAGCCTTAGAAGATTTGCGCCGCTACACCACCGACGGCGGCACGATGGCCGAAATCAACCGGCGCATCGGCGAATTACGCGCCGAGTTAGAGCGGGAACCCTATGTCTTTGACCGCCGCTTTTTGTTCCGCATTTTGGCGATGGGGCACAGCCAGTTCGCCCAATACATTGGCGCGCGCGGCCCCAACACCCACGTCAATGCGGCCTGCGCCAGCACAGCGCAGGGCGTGGCCATGGCCGAGGATTGGATTCGCAACGGCCGTTGCCGCCGCGTCATCGTCTTGGGGGCGGATAATGTCACCGGCGATAACCTGATGGAGTGGGTGGGCGCCGGTTTCCTGGCCGTCGGCGCAGCCACCACCCAGGATCGGGTAGAAGAGGCGGCCCTGCCCTTCGATCTGCGCCGCCACGGCACCATCCTGGGCATGGGCGCCTGCGCCCTGGTGGTGGAAAGCGAAGACGCCGTGCGCGAGCGCGGGATGCGCGGCATTGTGGAACTGCTCAGCAGCGAAACCAGCAACAGCGCCTTCCACGGAACCCGGCTGGATGTAGACCACATCTCCCTGGTCATGAACAATCTGGTGACGGCCGCCGAGCGCCGCTTTGGCCTGAACCGTTACGCCATGGCTCCGCAAACCGTCTTCATGTCCCACGAAACATACACCCCGGCCCGTGGCGGCAGCGCTGCCGCCGAAGTAACGGCCCTGCGCCAAACCTTTGGCGACGCAGCCAACGAAATCATCATGGCGAATACCAAAGGCTTCACCGGCCACCCGATGGGCGTGGGTGTGGAAGACGTAATCGCCGTCAAAATTTTGGAATATGGCATTGTGCCGCCTGTGCCCAACTTTAAAGTGGTAGACCCCGACCTGGGACCGTTGAATTTAAGCCGTGGCGGCCGCTATCCGGTGCAGTACGCCATCCATCTGGCGGCCGGTTTTGGCTCGCAAATCGCCATGACCCTGACGCGGCGCATCCCCGGCGGCCTGGACCGCACCGACAACAAGCCGCTCTACCAGCGCTGGCTGGCCGACATCAGCGGCTACGATACAGCCGAGACAGAAGTGGTGCAGCGGGTACTGCGCATCAAGGCCGATGGCGCGCCGCCGCGCTCACCGGCCGCCAACCGCTGGCAGGTGGGCACAGGTCCCACGCTGCGCGCCCTGGCCGGCGACGGCGCGGCCACCGCACAGGCCCCGGCGCGTATGGCGCTGACGCCAACTGCCCCGGCGCCCCCCGTCGCCAACCGCCCGCCCCCGCCAATGCCCCGTCCGCAGCGGCTGCCAAAGTGGAGCCACCCGCACCCCTGCCCACACCCAAAATCGAACCCGCCCCCGAACCGGTGAAACCAATAGCCAGCAGCCAGCAGCCAGTGGTGAGTACGGCCGTCTCCCCCTCTCCCAGTCTCCCAGTCTCCCAGTCTCCTTCCACGGATTCCATCACCAGCCAGGTCCTCTCGCTGGTAGCCGCGCAAACCGGCTACCCCGAAGACATGCTGGACCTGGACCTGGACATGGAAGCCGACCTGGGTATTGACACGGTGAAGCAGGCGGAAACCTTTGCTGCCATCCGTGAAGAGTTTAGCATCCCGGCGCGCAGCGATTTGAATCTGCGGTCTTACAACACCCTGGAAAAAGTCGTCGGCTTCGTGAAGGAAATGCGGCCGGATTTGGCTGTTAGCTCTCAGCTGGAAACTGTGAACCAGCCGCCCGCAGGGAGTACGGCCGTCTCCCCCTCTCCCAGTCTCCCAGTCTCCCAGTCTCCTTCCACAGATTCCATTACCAGCCAGGTCTCTCCCTGGTAGCCGAGCAAACCGGCTACCCGGAGGACATGCTGGAGCTTGACCTGGACCTGGAAGCCGACCTGGGCATCGACACCGTGAAGCAGGCCGAAACCTTCGCCGCCATCCGCGAAGAGTTTAGCATCCCGGCGCGCAGCGATTTGAACCTGCGCGCCTACAACACCCTGGAAAAGGTGGTGGGCTTCGTCCGCGAAATGCGGCCGGATTTGGCAGCAAGCAGCGAATCGCCAGCAGCGAGCAGCGAGTCGCCAGTAGCAAGCGCCCCCGTCTCCCCCTCGCCCGCTCTCCCGCTCTCCCCCTCTTCCTCTGCTGATTCCATCGCCAGCCAGGTCCTCGCCCTGGTGGCCGAGCAAACGGGCTACCCGGAAGACATGCTGGAGATGGACCTGGACATGGAAGCCGACCTGGGCATTGACACGGTGAAACAGGCGGAAACTTTTGCCGCCATTCGGGAAACCTTTGCCATCCCGGCGCGCAGCGACCTGAACCTGCGCGCCTACAACACCCTGGAAAAGGTGGTAGGCTTCGTCCGCGAAATGCGACCGGATTTGGCAGCAAGCAGCGAATCGCCAGCAGCGAGCAGCGGATCGCCAGCAGCAAGCGCCCCCGTCTCCCCCTCGCCCGCTCTCCCGCTCTCCCCCTCTGCCAATTCCATCGCCAGCCAGGTCCTCGCCCTGGTGGCCGAGCAAACTGGCTACCCGGAAGACATGCTGGAACTGGACCTGGACATGGAAGCCGACCTGGGCATTGACACGGTGAAACAGGCGGAAACCTTCGCTGCTATCCGCCAAACCTTCGACATCCCGCGCCGCGACGACCTGAACCTGCGGGCTTACAACACCCTGGAACGGGTGATCGAGTTTGTGCGCGAAATGCGGCCGGATTTGGCTGTTGGCTCTCAGCCGGAAGTTGTTAGCCAGCCGCCAGCGGCGCAAGCCCTTGTCACCCCCCCACCGCAGCAACCGCAGGTTGCCCATCCCCTCGCCCCCACATCCGCCTACCGCCTGGAAGACGCCGACATGATGCCGCGCCGGGTGGCAACGGCCGTGTTACGGCCGTCGCTCGCCCTGTGCAAAGCCACCGGCGTGGTGTTAGATGAAACCAGCCGGGTCATGGTCGCCAGCGACGAAGGCGGCGTCGGCAAATCCCTCACCGGCCGTCTGCGCAAATTAGGCGTCACGGTGCTGAGCCTGGAAGCCAACAAAGCGACCGACCTGGTAGAAAAGCAGTTGGCAATCTGGCTGGCCGAGGGGCCGGTGCAGGGCGTCTATTGGCTGCCCGCGCTGGACGCAGAACCGGCCATCGACGAGATGGACCTGGCGACGTGGCGCGAGTTAAACCGCGTGCGCGTCAAGAATCTCTACGCCACCATGCGCGCCCTCTACGAAGCAGTCAACGCGCCGGGGACCTTCCTGGTGGCGGCGACGCGCATGGGCGGGCTGCATGGCTACGGGCCGGAAGGCGCGTCGGCTCCGTTGGGCGGCGGCGTGACCGGCTTCAGCAAAGCCTACAAACGAGAACGCCCCGACGTGTTGGTGAAGGCTGTGGACTTTGAAGCCAGCCGCAAAACGGCGCAGCCGGCCGACCTGCTCATCGCCGAAACCCTGAGCGACCCTGGCGTGGTGGAAGTGGGCTACGTGGACGATCAGCGTTTCACGGTGACATTTGTGGAAAAACCGGCGGCCGACGGTTCAACGGGTCTGGCCCTGGGCCGCGACACCGTGTTTGTGGTGACGGGCGCGGCCGGCGGCATTACCAGTGAAATCATCGCCGATCTGGCGGCCAACAGCGGCGGCGCGTTTTACCTGCTGGATTTGGTGGCCGAACCACGTCGGGACGACCGGCGTATCGCCCTGTTCCGCAGCGATAAAGAGGCGTTGAAGCAGGAGTTGATTGAGGAAATGAAAGCGGCCGGGGAGCGCCCCACACCGGCGGCCATCGAGAAAAAACTGATGACCATCGAGCGGGACGAGGCAGCGCTGCGAACCATCGAAACGGTAGAAGCGGCCGGCGGTGCGGCCCATTATCACAGCGTGAATTTGCTGGATGGGGCGGCGGTAACGGCCGTGATTGAAGATGTGCGCCAGCGATACGGCCGTATAGACGTGCTGGTCCACGCCGGCGGCATCGAAATCAGCAAAATTCTGCCGGACAAACCGGCCGAACAATTCAACCTGGTCTACGACATCAAAGCCGATGGCTTCTTTAGCTTGCTGAACGCCGCCAAAGGGCTGCCCATCGGCGCGACGGTGGTCTTTAGCTCGGTGGCCGGCCGCTTTGGCAACAACGGCCAGACCGACTACAGCGCCGCCAACGACCTGTTGTGCAAGCTTACCAGCAGCCTGCGTACCACCCGGCCAGACACCAAAGGCATCGCCATAGATTGGACGGCCTGGGGCGGCATCGGCATGGCTTCGCGCGGCTCGCTGCCCAAGATTATGGCAATGGCCGGGATAGACATGCTGCCGCCAGAGGCGGGCGTGCCAACCGTGCGCCGCGAACTGGTGGCCGGTGCCTTCAGGGGTGAGATTGTCGTGGGCGGCGCGCTGGGTATGATGGCCGCCGAGTATGACGAGACGGGCGGCCTGGATTTGGCGAAGGCAGAAGAGTTTTTAACGCAGAGGCGCAAAGGCGCAGAGTTACTGATGATTGGTGAGGTGAAAGCGGCGAAGTTGTATGGCGGGTTGCAGGTGGAGACGACGCTGGACCCGGCGGTGCAGCCATTTTTGTTTGACCATGCGCCAGACGAGGGCACGCCCTGGCTGCCCGGCGTGATGGCCACGGAAGCGCTGGCTGAGTTGGCGACGGTGTTGGTTCCGGGGTATGCAGTAACGGCCGTTACCGATGAACAGATGTCTGGCGCGTTTAAGTTCTTCCGCAACGAGCCGCGCACACTGCACCTGAACGCCATCATCAGCCCGGCCGGTGACGGGCAACTGGTGGCCGCGACTACCTTGCGCTCGATTACGCCACCGGCGCGGGAAGGCTTGCCGCAGCGCGAACAGCAGCACTTTGCCGCCAACGTCTGGCTGGCGACGGCCGCGCCGACGACGCCCGCCATCACCTTTACGCCGCCAGCGGTGGGCAGTTTGCCGACAACGGCGAGCGAGATTTACAAAGTGTTCTTCCACGGACCGGCCTATCAGGTGTTGGCCGGGGCCAAGGTGGAGGGGATGACGGCCGTTGGCCTGATGGCCGACAATCTGCCGCCCAACACCCATCCAGCCGACGCCAAAACGCTGCTGGCCCCGCGCCTGGTGGAGTTGTGCTTCCAACTGGCGGCGCTGTGGAACCTGGAAACGCAAAACGCGATGGGCTTCCCGCTCGGCTTTGCCTCTGTCACTGCCTATCGCCAGCCGGAAGAAGCGGCCGGACGGCGGTTGTATGCTCTGCTAAACACGGCCGATGGCGAACATTTCGATGTGCAGGTGGTGGACGAAACTGGTCAGGTCTACGTGGCTCTGCGGCAGTACCGCACCGTCGCCAGACCCGGCTAAATTGTGAATTGTGAATGAAGAATTGTGAATTGTGAAGTATCAGACAATTCACAATACAAACATCATAATTCAAACTTCACAATTCTCATGATTCATTGGCTGGTCCAATCTTCAGATCATTCACCAGACTTCCAGGTTGGCGCGCCGTTAGGCGGCGTGCTGCATCCTGGCGAGCAGGCCAAGTTGGCGACGCTGAAGACGGAGAAGCGGCGGCGGGACTGGCTGTTGGGCCGCTGGACGGCCAAGCGCCTGATTCAGAGCATTGTCCAGGAGCATCTGGCGCAGACGTTGGCGCTGCCAGCGATTGAAATACGCAACGGCAGCAAGGGCGACCCGGTTGTTAATGGTCAATTGTCAATGGTTAATGGTCAATGGTCCACCGACAACGGGCAGTCGTCTATTGACAATCTGCAGGCGTTTTTGACTTTGTCTATCAGCCATGCGCATGGTCATGCGTTTTGCGCGGTGGTGGAACGGCCGCATTGGCCCATTGGCGCGGATATTGAGTGGGTGGAGCAGCGCTCGCCGGTGTTTGTGGCCGATTATTTCACGGCGGCGGAGCAGGCGCTGGTGGCCCAGGCGGCCGATGAAGCGATGCGTGATGTGTTGGTAACGGCCGTGTGGAGCGCCAAAGAAGCGGTCTTAAAAGCGCTGCACCTGGGGTTGACGGTGGACACCTGTTCTGTGGAATGTCTGATTGAACCGGTGGCGCAACGGCCGTCTGCCTGGACGCCGTTTGTGGTGCGCTGCGATAACGGCCGTTTGCCCCAACCGGCTCCCCAGTTCAGCGGTTGGTGGCGCACCTGGGAAAATTTTGTGTTGACATTGGTGGTCGAGGAAGAGGGTGGATAGTTGGCTGAACGCCGGCCAACAAACAAATCTGTTAACAACTCCAAACGAGAGGAGCAGCTATTATGGTTCGAGAAATGGATGATTATCTACAGGATTTGCGTCAGCGGAAGACGATAGCTCTGGGCACAGAGGAAGAAGCTGAACGGCAGCACAGCAAAGGGCGACTGACGGCCCGCGAACGCATTGACCTGTTGTTTGACCCCGGCACGTTTGAGGAGATAGATTCGTTGGTGCTGCCCCGGTTTGAGACCTATCTGGGCGGAAAAGAGTCCCGCTATGGCGATGGCGTGGTGACCGGTTTCGGGTTGATAAACGGCCGTCACGTCTTCATCGCCGCCCAAGATGTCTCCGTCATGGGTGGGTCGTTGGGTGAAATGCACGCCAACAAAATCGTCAAAGCGATGCGCATGGCGCTGCAATATGGCGCACCCTTCATCGCCCTCAACGATTCCGGCGGCGCGCGCATCCAGGAAGGCGTGGACAGCCTCGGCGGCTACGCCCGTATCTTCGACGCCAACTGCGAAGCCTCTGGCGTGATTCCCCAACTCTCCCTCATCATGGGGCCGTGCGCTGGTGGCGCTGTTTACTCCCCTGCGCTCACCGATTTTGTGTTCATGACCCAAAACAGCTTCATGTTCATCACCGGCCCAGACGTGGTCAAATCAGTCATGCAAGAGAACGTCAGCCTGGAAGACCTGGGCGGCGGCCTGATCCACAGCCACGAAAGCGGCGTTTGCCACTTTCTTACCCCCGATGATCGCGCCTGCCTGAACCGCACACGGCAGCTTCTCAGCTATTTGCCCTCCAACAACAAAGAAGACCCGCCCTACATCCCGCCGGTAGATGATCCCAACCGGCGCTGCCCGGAACTGGAAACCATCGTCCCGACCGATCCCCATAAACCGTATGACGTGCATCAAGTCATTCATAGTATTGTAGATGATGGCGCATTTTTTGAAGTCCATCAGTTGTGGGCTGAGAATATGGTGGTTGGTTTTGCCCGGCTCAATGGCTGGGTGATCGGCATCGTCGCCAATCAGCCGATGGTTCTGGCGGGCTGCATAGACATCAAGGCCTCCATTAAGACGGCCCACTTCATTCGCATTTGCGACGCTTACAATATCCCAATCCTGACACTGCAAGATGTGCCCGGCTTCTTGCCCGGTACCGATCAGGAGTATGGCGGCATCATCCGCAATGGGGCGCGCATGATTTACGCTTACAGCGAGGCGACTGTGCCCAAGCTGATGGTTATTTTGCGTAAAAGTTATGGTGGCGCATACTGCGTGATGAGCAGCAAAGGGCTGCGCGGCGATTTGCTCTACGCCTGGCCCAATGCCGAGATCGCTGTGATGGGCGCGGAAGGGGCGGTGAACATCCTTTTCCGGCGCGAACTGAAGGCGGCGCAGGATTCCAAAGCGGAACGAGAGAAATTGGTAGACAACTACGAACGCAATTTCAACAATCCTTACGTCGCCGCGTCGCGGGGTCTGATTGACGAGGTGATCGAGCCAAAAGACACCCGACGCATCTTGATCCGCGCTCTGGAAGTCTCTTTGTCTAAACGCGAACGGCATGTGCCGCGGAAGCACGGGATTTCGCCGATGTAGTGGTGGGGAGTGGATAGTTGGGAGTTGGGAGTTGATAGTTGGTTAGCCCGCAAACTAACCAACCGACCAACGAGGAGCATGTATGTTCAAGAAGATTTTGATCGCCAATCGTGGCGAAATTGCGACCCGGATTATTATGACCTGCCGCGAGATGGGTTTGTATGCCATTGCGTTGTATGAGGCGCCAGACCAGGGTTCGCGGCATGTGCGTATTGCTGACGAATGTGTGTTATTGGATTCGCCCAGGGGATTTTTGGATCAGGAAGCAATTTTGCGTATTGCCCAGGAGGTTGGAGCTGAGGCAATCCACCCTGGTTATGGCTATCTGGCGGAAGAGCCAGATTTTGTGGCGGCGTGTGGGGCGGCGGGGATTGTGTTTGTGGGGCCGGGTACGGCCGTTTTGCACACCCTGCGCAATAAAATTGAAGCCCTGGCCAAAGCGCGCGCTGCCGGTTTCCCGGTGGTAGATTACGCGCCCGTCTCCTTCGATGAAGGAGATTTTAAGGCGCTAGAAGTAGCCGCGGAGATGATTGGTTATCCGCTGGTGGTGAAATCGTGCAGCGGCGGGCGTGGGTTGGCCGAGCGGCTGTTAAAAAGCCCCCTTTATTTGGAAGCAACGGTGGAGCGGGCGCAAATGGAGTCGCAGGCGCTGTATGGCAACCGGCGCGTCTATCTGGAGAAGGCGATCTTGCCCGCGCACCAGATTGGCGTGCAGATTTTGGCTGACAAACAAGGCAACATTATCCACCTGGGCGAGCGGGAAGGCTCGCTGCAATACAGCAGCCGCAAAGTGGTGGAGGAAGCCCCGGCGCCCTGCCTGACACAGGCTTTGCGCGAAAGAATCTGGGCAGCGGCCGTTGGCATTGCCCGGCTGTTCCATTATGAAAACGCCGGCACGGTGGAGTTTCTGGTGGATGGCGACGGGAACTTTTATTTTACCGAGATTAAAGCGCGTATTCAGGTGGAACATCCACTGACGGAGATGGTGACACGTCTGGACCTGGTGCGTGAACAAATTCGCATTGCGGCCGGCGAGCCGTTGGGACAGACGCAAGCCGATGTGCGGCTGGACGGATGGGCGATTTTGTGCCGGATTCATGCCGAGGACCCCTGGCGGCGGCTGCCCAGCCCTGGCCAGATGCGGCGGGTACGGCTGCCGGGCGGCCCTGAAGTGCGGGTGGATACCTACGTGTATTCAGAATGTGATGTCCCGGCCAAGTATGATTCGTTGATCGCCAAACTGACAGTTTGGGGTGAAGACCGGGAACAATGTCTGGCGCGGGTGCGGCGGGCAGTGGAAGATTTCCAGTTGGTGGGCACACCCACCAATCTGCCGCTGTTGCAGCATGTGTTGTGTTCGGAGGCGTTTGCACACGGCCGTTATGACACAAATCTACTTACCACCGAATTCACCTGTGAACCACAGCGCGAATCTTACTTTAGCGACCTGGCGGTGATTGCGGCCATGTTGTATGTGCGGCGCAACCAGATGTTCCGCCCCAGTGTGCCGCCACGCGCCTTAAACGCCTGGCATCAGGACAGCCGGAGATTGCCAGAGTAATAGCTGTTAGCTATGAGCTGCTGCCTGGAAGAGAGGGTTTGATGCATAAATTAGCCGTCACGATTGACGATCAGATGTATGAAATTGAAGCCAGTGTATTTCCGCAAAACGAAGAGACGTTTACGCTGAAGGTGAATGGGCAGCCGGTTACGGTGCGCATTCCAGAATTAGCAGCGGCGTTTTTGGAGATGGAGTGGATGGTGGTAGACGGCCGTCCGTATGAAGTAACTTTCCACCCTAAACTGGACTGGATTAAAGCCTATGGTGGTTTGCACACACTGGAAGTGCGCGATATGGTTGGCGCAGCCGTGCCGCCGGTTGGCAGCAGCGACGGCCGTGTCAAAGCGCCCATCCCCGGCCTGATCACCCGCGTCATGGTGAGCAAAGG
The DNA here is from genome assembly GCA_016716065.1 of Candidatus Leptovillus gracilis. NCBI lineage: Bacteria > Bacillati > Chloroflexota > Ardenticatenia > Promineifilales (SeqCode) > Promineifilaceae (SeqCode) > Candidatus Leptovillus > Candidatus Leptovillus gracilis. The sequence goes on from JADJXA010000014.1 coordinate 85,012, forward strand.
ACAAAACGTGGAAGTGGGTGAACCGCTGCTCATTCTGGAAGCGATGAAGATGGAAAATGAGATTCGCGCCCCACGCGCCGGGGTGGTTACGGCGCTGCCAGTGGAGATAAATCAGACGGTATTGCGCGAGCAGGTATTGGTGGAGATTGGGTAAACGGCCGTATACCGTATTCTGTTGGTTGTTATTTCCGCCTTTGGGCGGGTAACTTTTTGGCGACGATGCAGGCGTCACGGCCGTTTGGGAACGGCCGTGACGTTTTGCTTTTAGCCGTCATTCCATATCAAGATCAGCTTGTGGTTTGCAAATGGCCGATTGCGGTTTGCATTTTGCAATCGGCCATTTGAAATTTCGTTCCCGTTATGCTAACACAGTCTCGTGTACCGCATTGTTTTCACAAAGCAGGCTGACAAAACCTTAAGAAAGCTGCCTCGCCCGGCAGCACAGCTTCTTGCTGAAAAGCTGTCGTTGCTGGCGAAAAACCCCTACGCCAACCACAACAACGTCACTAAATTGCAGAATAGAGAGGGGTATCGCCTCCGGGTAGGCGACTGGCGAGTGATTTACGATGTAATAGACGACGAGTTGGTCGTCCTGGTGTTAAAAATCGGACCTCGTGGGAGTGTGTAGGAATGACTGTGCAAATCATTCAGAAAAACGAAGAACCGGAGTGGGCGGTGTTGCCCTATGAAACCTACTTGCAGTTAGTAGAAGATGCGCAGATGCTGCAAGATATTCTCGACTATGATGCGGCCAAAAGAGCTATCGCTCAGGGCGAAGAATTGATTCCAGGGGAAATTACTTTCGCCATTTTGGAGGGAGCCAACCCAACGAAAGTGTGGCGTGAATATCGTGGCCTGACGCAACAACAATTGGCCGTCGCCGCCGGTATCAGCAAATCTTACTTATCGCAAATCGAAACCGGCCAGCGGACTGGTTCGGTGGATGTGTTGTTGCAGATTGCCACAGCCCTGCGTGTAGACTTAGAAGACATTGTGTCGTAACGGCCGTTCTCCCCTCTTACTCCCCTTCGCCCACGTCCCGAATCTTCAACAACTGCGCCTCCGCCTCCACCGTGTCACCGGGGCGGAAATAAATCGCCTCGACAATGCCATCGGCGGCGGTGCGGATGGTGTGTTCCATCTTCATCGCTTCCAACTTCATCAACGGCTGCCCCTCCGTCACCCGGTCGCCCACCCGCACCAGCACAGCCAACACCGAGCCGGGCATCGGCGCGCGCAGCGAACCGCCGGCCTCGGCCGAAGGGTGGGGTTTGGGCAGCAAGGGCACGATTTCTAAATCCACCACCCCGGTGCGGGTGTGTACCCAGACCCGGCTGGCGGTGAGGATGAGGGGGAGGGTTTGGCGACGGCCGTTGACCGTTAGCGTCAGCATATCGTGTTCCGAATTCTGTATTCCGTAAGCCGTCATCCGTAATTCGTAATCCGTAGAAGAGTCGCCCATGTGGATTTTGGCCTGGAAACGATTCGCCTGCCGCGGCTGCGGCATAAGCTGCACCTCAACCACTTCACGGTTCACGACCAATGGATCACGGTTCACGGTATACCGATAACGCTGCGGCGCATTGGGATTGTTGCGCCAGAACGTCGTGCTGGTGACGGTTTGTGGCTGGCGAAGGGTTTGGGCGCTGGCGGCCGCCAGCAGGGCCAATTCCACATCGCCAGTGGGCGGCTGCCACTCCGCCAGATGTTGGCCGATGAAGCCGGTGTGTAGATCGCCGGATTGGAAGGCGGGGTGGCGCAAAATGTCTTGCAGAAAGGGGAGATTGGTTGTCAGACCCAGTAGGGTGGTGGTTTCCAGGGCGCGGAGCAGGCGGCGCACGGCCGCTGCCCGATCCTCTCCATGCGCAATCACCTTCGCCAGCATCGGGTCGTAATGGATGGAGACAGCGTCCTGCGGCAGCAGGCCGCTGTCCACACGCACGCCATCGCCAGTTGGCTCGCGCCAGAGCAAAATTTCACCCGTTACCGGCAGAAAGTCGTTGGCCGGGTTTTCGGCGTAGACGCGGGCTTCGATGGCGTGGCCGCGCAGCGTGATTTTCGCCTGCGTCAGCGGCAGCGGCTGGCCTTCGGCCACTTTAATCTGCCATTCTACCAAATCCAGCCCGGTGACCATTTCGGTGACGGGATGCTCCACTTGCAGGCGGGTGTTCATCTCCAAAAAGTAGAAATTGCCCGCGGCGTCTAGCAGCATTTCCACCGTCCCGGCGTTGGTGTACTGGACGGATTGGGCGGCAGCAACGGCCGTTGCCCCCATCCTTTCCCGCAGTTCTGGCGTGAGGGCCGGGGAGGGCGTCTCCTCAATGACTTTTTGATGGCGGCGTTGGATGGAACATTCCCGCTCGCCCAGATGGACAACATTGCCGTGTGTATCGCCCATCACCTGAAATTCGATATGGCGCGGCTGTACCAGCAGCTTTTCCAGCAGCAGTTCATCGGAGCCAAACGCCTGCTGCGCTTCGCGCCGGGCGGAAGCCAGGGCGTCGTCCAGATGAGCCGGGTCGGCCACGGCGCGCATCCCTTTGCCGCCGCCGCCGGCCGCTGCCTTCACCAATATCGGGTAGCCAATGCGCGCTGCTTCTTGTTGTAAACGGCCGTCGGACTGATCAGCGCCGCCATACCCGGGGACAGTCGGTACGCCTGCGGCCGTTACCAGCTCTTTGGCCGCCCGCTTGTTGCCCATCGCCGCCATCGCCGCCGGGGACGGGCCGATGAAGATCAGTCCGGCGTCGGCGACGGCCTGGGCGAAAGCCGCGTTTTCGGCCAGGAAGCCAAAGCCGGGGTGGATGGCGTCAGCCTGGGCGCGGTGGGCGGCGGCGATGATTTTGTCCATCGCCAGGTAGGATTCGCCGGCCGGGGCCGCGCCGATGTGGACGGCCTCGTCGGCCAGCCGGACGTGACGCGCCCCCTCATCGGCGTCGGAATAGACGGCGATGGTGCGAATGCCCAATTGGCGGCACGTGCGGATAATGCGGCAGGCGATTTCGCCGCGATTGGCGATGAGAATGGATGTAATCATGGATTCCCCCTTGAATGACAAAGTTGCTTTGCAGATAACTGATAAGCTTCTTTGGAGAAATTGATTGGTTGGTTAGTTGGAATCCAGCCAACTACCAAACAACGGTTTAAAGCCGATTGTATGGCTGGATGGTTTGCAAATTAGAAATGATCCGGTAATGTTTTTCGTTGAAGGTAACTAATGGAACGTCCAGACCAATGGCCGTTTCAGCAATCAGCGCATCCAAAAGCCCCAAACCGTTGCTCAAACGGAAATTGGAAAAATCAGCCAGGGCGCGAGCGCAATCGGTTTGGGTCGGCCAATAAAGTGGATACTGGCGCAGGCCATTCTCTATTCGCTGTTGCTCATCACGACGGCGACAACCCTGGATCAATTCCATGGCGACAAGCCCGGGCAAGGCAATCGGTACGACGGCCGCTTCCTGCAACCAGGCGAGGGCCGGGTGATAACGGCGCATCAAGTCAATCATGACATCGGTATCAAGTAGCAGCATGACCAGGATAGTTTCTATGCTCGGCCTGTCGTCGTAAATCACGGGCAAACGTCAGGCTGTCTTGGATGTCTTCACGCTCTTCCCAGACGCCGATTAATTCAGAGTGCAGCAAGTCGTCAGCCAGGACTGGCAAAGTAGAGGTAATCGGTCTTGTTTGTAAGTAGCCGATAAAGTCCAGCACTTCTTCCCAACGGCTCTCGTTCAGGTTCTCCAAAGCCTCTAGAATCTGCTTTTTTCTGATTTTTACGGTAGTCATATACTCCTCCAGGTGCGCCAGATGGCGTTACGCCGGGGCGATGAACGAGTAGCCCACGGGCACGTCGTTGCGGGCGAAGGTGCCGATGAGCCAGACACGGCGGATGGTGAGCAGGGGTGAGATGGCGGCGTGTTCGTTGTTGGATAACGGCCGTTGCGAATAATACCCGCCAAAAAAAGCATCCGTCAGGCTCTCGGAGATGTTGATCAGGTCGGTGTTTTGCAAGAAGGCGGCGATGTCGTAGGCGCGCCAGCCAGGGCCGCACAGGTCGAAGTTAAAGAACGTGGGCGACATATCGTCGGTGAAGAAGGTGTTGGTGCTGTGGAAATCACCGCCAATTGGCCCCCAGCCATCGGCTGTGTGTTCGGGATTGTTGATGATGTCCACAATTTCTTGCCGCGCTTCTTCAGCGGAAGTGATGAGCAAATCGAGATCATCCGCCTGGTCTTGGTTGTTGTCCCAGGCGCGTTTGATGCGGGCGATGGGACGATCTACCAGGAAGTCCAGGTCCATTTTCTGCCGTTCGTAAGGCGAGTGGTATTTATTGGAGACAACATGGATTTTTGCCATATGGGCGCCTAAAGTAAAGAGCTGTTCTTCGTTGTCCATCTTCATCGGCGCGCCGGGGGCAAAGCTGAAAAGGGCGTAGTAGCGCTGGCCTTCGGGGGCGTTGAGGCTGCCCAGGAAACGGCCGTCTCGCCGCCGAATCGGGTAAGACACTGGCAGTCCTTCTTCTCTCAGGAAGTTCAGCCAGTCCAGTTCATATTCATAATCCGATTCCTGACGGCGCAGGTGGTCGCCTAACTGGTAGACACGGACAACGTATTTACGGTCGCCGACCATCACTTTGTAATGATCGTTGTCCTGGGTACGCAGCATTTTGCTGAACAGTTTACAGGCGGCCACGCCACCTAAGTCGTATTCCTGGTTAATGAGTTCGGCCAGGGCCGGTCCGGCGACAAATGAACGAACGACGCGAATGTGTGACACTTGGGTTCCTCCGATTGTCAGTTGTCAGTATCCAGTGTTCAGTGTTCAGACTGAATACTGGGTACTGAACACTGATTACTGATTACTATTCCTCAATTCTCTCCACCCAGTTCGACGGCCGTTTCTTCATAAAAGCCAGCATCCCTTCCTGTCCTTCCGGGCTGGTGCGCAGGTGGTGGAGCAGTTGGACGCGGGCGACGGCCGTTTCCGCCGGGGGTTTTTCGCTAACGGTAAAGAGCAGCGCTTTGCAGGCAGCCAGGGCTTGCGGTGATGCCTGGAGGACCGCGTTGACCTGTTCCCGCACGGCTTCGTCTAGTGTATCAGGTTGCACGGCCGTCGTCACGAGGCCAACGGCGGCGGCTTCAACGCCACTCAGGCGCGCGCCGGTGAGCATAAGCTGGCGCGCCCGCGCCAACCCCACCCGCGCCACCACATAGGGCGAAATGACGGCCGGGACGAGTCCCAGGCGCACTTCGGGCAGCCCCAGGCTGGCGTCGGCGACGGCAATGGCGATGTCGGTGACGCAGATGAGACCGACGCCGCCACCCAGCACGCTGCCGTGGATTTTGGCGATGGTGACTTGCGGGGCGGTGGCAACGGCCATAAGCATCTCATCAAATACCCCCACGTAGGCCACCTGCGTCGCCTCATCCTCGGTGAAGCCGGCCTGCATCTCTTTGATGTCACCACCGGCGCAAAAGATACGGCCGTTGGCCCCAATCACCACCACCCGCACCGCCCGATCCTCACGGATAGACGCGAAATAATCGAATAAATCCTGCACCATCTGCCGGTTCATCGCATTCCGCGCCTCCGGCCGATTTAAGTTCACAAAGGCCACACTGCCTGTTTGCGTAATTTCCAGGGTTTCGTACATGGTTTAGTTGTTAGTTGGGAGTTGGGAGTTGTTAGTGAAGAAGTGGACTATCCACTAACAACTATCAACTATCAACTGCTCTTCTTACGGCGCGGCAACATATCCTCATACTTGGCGATGATGCCCAGCATGATTTCGTCTGCGCCGCCGCCGATGGACATGAGGCGGGCGTCGCGGAAGTAGCGGGCCATCGGGTATTCTTCCACGTAGCCCATGCCGCCGTGGAATTGCAGGCAGCTATCGGCCACCTCGCGGGAGAGACGGCCGCCTTTCAGTTTTGCCATCGAGACCTCTTTGGTCACGTCTTCCCCGGCGATGTAGAGGCGCACGCAGTGGTAGGCAAGCTGGCGCAGCGCCTCGACTTCTGTCAGCAATTCGGCGATGCGGAAGTGGATGTACTGGTTGTCAATGAGCGGCTGGCCGAACGTTTCCCGCTCGCGGCAGTAGGCGATGGTCTGGCGGATCATCTTTTCCATGCCGCTGACGCCCATGAGCGACCCCGCCAGCCGTTCGCGCTGGAACTGGCGCATTTGTAAGATAAAGCCCATGCCTTCCGGCCCAATCCGATACGCTTCCGGCACACGCACGTCGTCGAAGGCCAGAATGCCGGTGTCGCTGCTGCGGTGGCCTAATTTATCCAGCTTCTTGCTGACGCTGAAGCCGGGCAAAGCGGTAGGCACGATAAAGAGCGACATGCCGCGAAAGCCTCTCTCGTCGCTGGTACGGGCCAGCAGGCAGAGAAAATCGGCCTGCGTACCGTTGGTGATCCACATTTTGGAGCCGTTGATCAGGTAATCGCCGCCATCGCGCCGCGCCCAGGTTTTGATGGCCGCGACGTCGGAACCGGCGCCTGGTTCGCTGATGGCTACCGCTGAAACCAGATCGCCAGCGATGGCCGGAGCCAAAAATTCGCGCTTTAAGGCGTCGGAGCCATTCTCGGCCAGGGCGGGGGTGGCCATGTCGGTATGTACCGCAATGCCCAACGGCGGCCCGGCGGCATCGGCTCGGCCAATTTCCTCCAAGAGGATCGTTTGATACCAGTAATCCACCTCGCCGCCGCCATATTCTTCTGGATAGGTGAGGCCGAGCAGTCCCAGACTGCCCATTTTTTTGAACAACTCGTGGGCAGGGAAGATACCGGCCGTTTCCCATTCTTCGATGTGGGGGTTGATTTCGGTCTCGACAAATTTGCGCACCATCTGGCGGAACGCATCGTGTTCGGCGTTAAAATAAATAGATGACATAGGGACTCCCGGGTGAAGTATGAATTGTGAATGGTGAAGTGGGAAGTGGTTGGTTGGGTTGGTTAGTTGGTTAGTTTGTCTACCAACCAACCAACCAACTACTTCTTTTCTTTCAGTAAATCGCGGATTTCGGCCAACAGTTTTTCTTCGGCGGAGGGGGCCGGTGGGGCGGCGGGGGCGGCTTCTTCTTTCTTTTTGGCTTTGTTGGCGGCGCGGATGATGAGGAAAAGGGCGAAAGCGATGACCAGGAAGTTGATGATGGCCTGGATGAAGTTGCCATAGGTGAGCACGGCATCGCCAACTTGAATGGTGAGAGCCGAGAAGTTGACGCCACCTAACAGAATGCCGATGAGCGGCATAATCAGGTCGTCTACCAATGATTTGACGATGGCGCCAAATGCGCCGCCCAAAATGACGGCCACGGCCAGGTCAATCACGTTGCCTTTGCTAATAAATGTCTTGAATTCTTTTAACATCGTTCCTCCGTAAAAATTTATAGTAAAAGGAGACTGCATCAGGCGTGGCTAACCAGCCACCACGAATGAAACGGCGTAGAGTTGTCAAATCTTAGAGATTTGACAACTCTATTTTTTGAAGCCGGCGATGGTGGCCTGCCAGCCGGCGTCGTTTTCGCCGGGGGTGAAGGGCAGGTAGTAGCCGACGCGGTCGAGTAGATTGCCGTATTTGCGCCGGATGACGCCGGGCAGTTCCGCCCAGGTTCCGGTGACGGCCAGGGTGTCCAGGATGTCGTCGTTGATGAGGGTGGGCATGGCGGCCCACTGATTGCTGCGGGCCATCTGGCTGAGTTGGGTGGCTACGTCTTGCCAGCCGTGCAGGTCGGCGACGACGCGGTAGGCGGGCGTGCTGAGGTAAAAGGAGATTTGCTGTCTGGCGTAGGCTGCGGCCCAGGCGGCGTAGGTGGGATCGTCGGTGGGGATGGCGAACACGGCCGTTACCACCCCAAATTCCTCTCGCCCTTTCCCCCGTTTCGTCAGGCCCGCTTCAATGTGCGGCAGGGCAAATTCTTCAATGTAACGCACGCTGTGTAAGGCGTGCAGATGCACCCCATCACACTCTTCCCCGGCCAGTTGCAGCATTTGTTCGTTAACGGCCGAGACGTAGATGGGAATGTTCGGGTGGGCGATGGGGCCAGGGTTGAAAAAGGGCGTCATGAGCTGCAATTTGAAGAACTCGCCCACGTAGTCCAGCGGTTTGTCGTTTTGCCAGCAGTCCCAGAGGGTGCGAATGGCGCGAATGGTTTCGCGCATCTTCTTGATGGGCTTTTCCCACTTCACGCCATAGCGCAGCACGTTGTGGGCCTTCACTTGCGAACCGAGGCCGAGGATGAAACGGCCGTTACTAAACCGCGCCAGATCCCAGGCGATATAAGCCGTTGTCGCTGGACTGCGCGGGAAGGCCACCGCAATGGCCGTACCCAGGCTCATCTGCTGCGAATGTTCGGCGGCCAATGTCAGACCCAGGAAGGGATCGCCTTTGGTTTCGGCCAGCCAGAAGCCGTCGAAGCCCAACGATTCGGCCGCTTGCGTGTAGGCCGCCATCTGGCTCAACTCAAATGACAGTAAGGTGACGTCGAATTTCAACCTATGCCTCCTCAATGAAATATTTCGGATTGTGGATTTCGGACTGCGGATGGATCCGATTCCCTAGATGAAAGACCGGCGTGTGACCAATGGCCACTTCGAGTGATTAGTGTAATAGAGTTTTTTTCATTTGTCGAACGAGTGTTTGTGGGAATTTGGCTGCATTGGCAGAGCGGCTTAGATGATGCGACCTTGAAGATTAGCCCAATCTGGCGCACAATTTAGGGATGAATGATCATCGTCCAACACTAACAGACGCGGCGGCTGCCGAGTACACCGACGAAACCTTTAGCGGGTTCCATTATGAGGGCCAGGAAATTTGCGGCAAAACGTTTGTGTCTTGCCGTTTTCGTGATGGCGTGTTCCGTGAAGTGGTTTTCCGTGAGTGTGTTTTTGACGATTGTGCCTTTGAACGGTGCGACTTGAGCCTGGCGAAAGTACCGAACACGAGCTTTGCCGGGACGCACTTTGCCGCGTGTAAGCTGGTGGGCATTGATTGGACGCTGGCGCGGTGGGCGAAATTTGGTCTGAAACGGCCGTTCTCCTTCCACGCCTGTACGCTCAGCTACAGCTTCTTCAGCGGCCTCAAACTGCCGCAACTGCGCATGACCGAGTGCATCGTTAGGGGCGCATAAAGAACTTAGGGGAGGAAACTAACACGACATTATTTTTAGGTTAAACTTTCGAAGAATCATCACAAACCCGAAAGGATCGCCTAGAACAATGTCGTGTTTAATGGAAACTATACGTGAAGCGAAACCAGAATGCCAAAAATAGTTGATGAGATGGGCGATGCAGCCACGCTCTAATGATCCTGCTCGCCTGGCAATTATCGCGCATTCTGGCAGTGAGTCTGGTGGAAGAAACCTTGAATAGCAGAGCCCAAGCCCCAACAGAGTGGGGTCATTGTCAAATATGTGGCCGGAAGTTGCAGAGCAAAGGCTTTGCCCCTCGGGAAGTCAAGAGCATCATTGGTCTCATTCGCTGGCAGCGCCGACTGGGACGCTGTCCTAAGCGATGTGCCATTGGTCAGGTAGCGCCATTGGATGAGGCGCTGGGATTAAAGCCCAATCAAAAAGCGATGATGGTTTGCGGCGGATAGCTTGCTTGACAGCCATTTTTGTGCCCTTTGAAACCGCAGCCATGTTGTTAAAAGAATTGAGCCAGGTCATCGTCACGCCGCAAAGTATCTGGGAGTGGGTTCAGGTGACTGGAGAAGAGATGATGAACCATTTGGTGGCCGAGTTAGCGGCGTTGAAACTGGGGAATGAGCCAGAGGCGGAAGCGTTGAGCGCGACCCTTGCCGCGGAAACTCTCCTGATGGGCGCTGACGGGGTGATGGTTCCCTTTCGCCCCCAAGCCAAGACAGCGGCGGGCAAAACAGTATGGCGCGAAATCAAGGTCGCCATCTTTGCCCGTTTAGGCAAGCATATCACCCGCGCGGGCCAGACGATGAGCCGCTTGCATCACCACCGCGTGACGGCTGTTTTGGGTGATGTGGACGACTTATCCGAGCGGATGTGGCTGGAAGCGCGCAAACAAGACATCAAGGGAGCGCCCCGCGTTGTCTGGTTAAGCGATGGCGGGCGGGGCTTTTGGCGTTTGTTTGCCGAACGCTTTAGCGCCTCGGCCACTGGGGTTTTAGATTTCTACCACGCAACCCAAAATCTTTGGTCCGGGGTCAAGGTGTGGCTGGATGGCCGCACAAGTCAGGCCAAAACGTGGTTCCATCAGGCCCGCCACCGCTTGCGACATGGTCAGCAAGACGCGGTTTTGGCCGATATTCAGGCAGCTCTCGCCGTACCCGGTTTGCCAGAATCCGCGCAACAAGCCTTGACCAAACTGTACAATTATCTCGATAAACACCGGGAGCACATCCAGTACGACAAATTAAAGCAGGCTGGATTACCCATTGGCAGCGGCCTGGTTGAAAGTACCTGCAAGTGGTTGATTCAGCAACGATTCAAGGGTGTCGGCATGCGCTGGAGCGAAGACGGCTTCAACCATTTGCTTCATTTGCGTTTGTATTGGGTTAACGGCCGTTTTGATGCTTTTTTCCCTTCTGCTTTGGCCTCCCCCAAGTCGTAGATGCGCCCCATCGTTAGAGAAGCGGACTTCACCGACGTTGACCTGACCGGCGCGGTCTTTACCGGCGCGGATTTAAGCGGCAGCCGCTTTGTGAACTGCGACCTGACGCAGGCCGATTTTAACGACGCGACTCATTACGCCATAGACGTGAAGCAAAACTGGTTGAAGAAGACGAAGTTCTCTTTGCCGGAGGCGGTGGCCTTGCTGAAGGGATTGGATATTGTGCTGCGGGAGTAAGACGTAAAAATCGGGCTAGTATCAATGTCCAGAAGCCAGTATCCAGTTTTCAGTGGGCGTTCGCCAGAGGTAGCGCCCACTGAAAACTGATGACTGATGACTGAAAACTGGTGCTAGGATGCCCAACTGTATATCTGTTATAATGAAATTATGACCATAAGAATAACGGGGCTTATCTGGCTGAAAGCCATTATTGAGAAACTCGACTGGAAGCACAATATACAGCCCGAAGAAGTTGAAGAGGTTTTCAAAAACACGCCAGAATATCGTTATTTGGAGCGTGGCAAGGTTGATGGAGAAAACGTGTATTCTGCCTATGGTCAAACAGATTCAGGACGATATGTGACAGTGATCTTTATACGGAAAGCAGGGTGGAAGGCACTGATTATTAGCGCTCGTGATATGGATAAGAAGGAACGCAAACAGTATGGCCGATAAAAGACAAAACATTCCTGAAGATATGACAGTTACGGAAGCTTCCGCGTATTGGGATGTGGCAAGCGTGGCAGATCACACTACTCGTATCGTTGAGTTTGAATACTCACCAGATGACCATATCACTGTTGTTGCGGTTGCTGCGGCTTTGGCAAAAGAGCTGGAACAACGAGCGCAAGCCAACGGCGTTTCTGTCGAGACTTTGGTTAATTTGTGGATTCAAGAGAAGTTAACGGCCGTTCCCTTCTAAACCCACCTTCTTGATTACAGTTGCAGCGCCATCGTTGCCAGTACATGGCGTACCATCCGGTGGCAGCGTTTCATTTCATGAGAGATGCCAAACAAAAAACCCCCTGCCATGCAGAGGGTTGCAAATACCAATCATGATGTGGGGAACAACGGCCGTTACCCGCCGCCCAACGTCAATCCCAAAATACCTGAAATTAATACAAACAAAAACGACAACACACCGCACGACAATACCACCGCAAAGAGCATGATAAACGCCAGTACGTAGTTAATGGATTGGTCCTGCCCTTCTTCCTCTTCCATGGTTATCCCTTCCGGTTGATCTGGTTTTCACAAAGACGCGCCAATTGTAACCCAACCTATGCCATTCGTCATGTGGGAAGAGGGAGGAGATTGGAGATTGGAGATGGCGCCATCTCCAATCTCTAATCTCCAATCTCTCTACATCCGAAACACCCCATAATGCGGCTGGCCGGGGGTCACATAATCCACATTGTTGGCGACCGACAGGCCCACGCTGAGCGCCTGCCGCGTATCACGCGGATCAATGATGCCGTCGTCCCAGAGGCGGGCTGTGGCGTAATAGGGCGACGATTCCTGCTCAAATTTCTGGCGCGTCATCATCTGCATCATCTGGATGGCGTTCTGGTCCGGTTCCACGCCTTTCTTGCGCGCCCGTTCCTCTTGCACGATGGCGAGCACGCCCGCCGCCTGTTCGCCGCCCATGACGGCGATACGGCTGTTCGGCCAGGTCCAGAGGAAGCGGGGGTCATAGGCGCGGCCGCACATGGCATAGTTGCCCGCGCCATACGAGCCGCCGACGATGACCGTAAACTGCGGCACGGTGGAGGTGGCGACGGCGTTGATCATCTTGCTGCCATGTTTAATGATGCCTTCGCGTTCATACTTTGTGCCCACCATGAAGCCGGTGATGTTTTGTAAGTAGATGAGGGGTGTGCGCTGTTGATTGCACAATTGGATGAACTGCGCCGCTTTGTTGGCCTCCTCAGAGAAGAGAATGCCGTTGTTGGCGATAAGGCCCACCGGCCAGCCGTTAATGGCGGCGTGGCCGACCACCAGCGACGTGCCATAATCCCGCTTGAACTCCAGGAAGCGTGAACCGTCCACGATGCGGGCGATGACTTCGCGGATGTCGTAGGGGATTTTGGCGTCGGCGGGGATGACGCCGAGTAATTCGTCGGGATCGTAGGCGGGGGGTTCGGGGGATTGGCGGCGGGCCAGGTTGGGTGTTGGTTTGGGCTGCTGCAGCTGCTGCATGATGAGCCGGCCGATGCGCAGGGCGTCGGCGTCGTTTTCGGCGGTGTAGTCGCTGACGCCGGAAATCTGGGCGTGCATGTCGGCCCCGCCAAGCGTTTCATCGTCCACCACTTCACCGGTCGCCATTTTAACCAATGGCGGGCCGCCGAGATAAACGGTGGCCTGTTTGCGCACCATCACCACGTAATCGCTCATGCCCGGCACGTAAGCGCCGCCCGCGGTGGAACTGCCAAAGACCAGGGAGATTTGTGAGATGCGCTGCGCCGACATGCGCGCCTGATTGGCGAAGCTGCGCCCGCCGAGAATAAAAATTTCGTCCTGATGCAGCAGATTGGCCCCGGCCGATTCGACGAGGGCGATGGAGGGCAGGCGGTTTTCTTCGGCGATGGTTTGGCCGCGCAGGGTTTTGTGCAGGGTCATGGGGTAGACGGCCCCGCCTTTGACCGTGGCGTCGTTAACGAAGATCATGCTCTCTACGCCGCTGACGACGCCGATGCCGATAATGTTGGAGGCGGCGGGCGATTCATCGTTGTACATGCCGTAGGCGGCCAGGGGGGAGAGTTCTAGAAAGGGTGTGCCGGGGTCGAGCAGCAGTTCCAGCCGTTCGCGGGGCAGCAGTTTGCCCAGTTCGCGGAATTTGTCTGCGCCGCGTGGCCCGCCCCCGGCGCGAATGACGGCCAGGCGTTGGTTGAGTTGGTCTACCAATTTCTGCATGGCGGCGTGGTTGGCGGTGTATTCTTCGCTGCGGGTATTGAGATGTGAATCAAGTCTGGTCATGATAAGGCTCCTCCAGAGATTTCGGATTTGGGATTTCGGATTTCGGGCATGGTTCAAAAAGCCAAAGTTGTCCTTTACAAATTAGTCTGCGAATTGTCATTCTGAGCGGAGTCTTCGGAGCGAAGAATCCCCCCCTGCTTTGGTCGCGCAAGTCAAAGGGGATGCTTCGCTCCGCAGACTCCGCTCAGCATGACACGTCTCATTTGTAAAGGACATTTTCACAATCTTGAACCACGCCGGATTTCGGAATGTCGCACACGGAACACGGCTTACGGCTTACGGCCGTTCCGCACATCTAATCTCAACCCGCCCAACCCTCGTTTGCCCGTCACATCCTTCTGGTAACGCTGCTGGTCTTCCGGCGAAAGGTGGTCCGGCAGCGGCAAGACAGAAAAACGCCCCAAGAGCAAATCATCAATCAGATGCGCGATAAGCCGCGCGTCTTGCTCATCGTCGGTCGTGCGGTACTGCGCCGGGTCGCGGTTCACAATGGCTTTGGCGGCTTCATAATGCCCGTCTACGGGCAAGAGTTGCAATTGGAAAATGCACGAACCCGTCCAACTGCGATGAAAATGCAGCCAGTCGCCTTCCAGATAAATAAACCACTTGTCCTGCTGCTCCTGCGGGATAAACCCCCAACGGATGCGGTCATATTCTTCGGCTGAATAGCCGCCCGTCAGCGCCAGCTCTTTATGAGCGGCGGGCATCGGTTTGATTTGCCAGGAAACGGCCGTAGCGCGTTGACGGGTCACAAGTTACTCCAGTCTCTAGTTTTCAGTCTGCCAGCGCGTCTGCTGCCAGACAAACAGGTATAAAAACGCCGGGGTTGTCAGCAGCAAGAAAAAAGGACCACCCGCCAGGCTGCCGCTGACGACCCAATTCCACACGTAGAAAGCGATGAGGCTGAGAACGGCCGTTGCACCGCCCACGCCTTCATGCCACCAGCCTGACCCAAGTCCAATCAGCACGCCCATCGGGAAAAAAGCCAGACCCAGCCATTCCGTCGGCGTCGGCATCGGGCCTGTCGGGTTAAACAGTTCCCCAACGACGAACATCCCGATAAAAGCCAGACTCAGCAAACTCCCAATACGCGCTGCCCAGCGCACAATGCGAATTGCGGTGCTGTGTTTGCTCATGTTATCCCCCGAAGAATGTTGGTTGGTTTGATAGTTTGATAGGTTGTTGGAAGTCCAACCCACAAACTGGCAAACTAACCAAACCGCCGTCTACTCTCCCTTAAACAACTGCAAACAGCGGGCGCATACATTCGCCTCGCCCACCTGCTTCAGCCGGGCATGGGCGCGGCGCTCATGGATGGCCTGCCCGCACAACCCCGCCGCCGAGCGCCGACTGTGTTCAACAATGTGCCAGACATTACCGGTTAACAAAACGACAGGATTCGCTTCGTCATGTTGTGGGTCCATGAATATTTTGGCGCTAAAGGCTTAAACGGCCGTTCTCCCTCAGCCCGGCAATAATCGCCGCCGACGAGTGGGATTTGTTCAGCGTGTACAGATGAATGCCGTCCACGCCGCCGTTCAGCAGTTCTTCAGACTGCGCCAGCCCATACTCAATCCCGCGCTGCACCACCTCTTCACTGCTGTCCACCTGAAGAAACTCAACCAACCGGTCGGGAATGGTGCAGCCGCTCAACGATTTAAAGCGGTCAAACTGGGCGGTAGATGTCACCGGCATCAGCCCGGCGATAATCGGAATGGTCACACCGGCGCGGCGGGCATCATCGCGGAAGCGGAAAAAATAGTCGTTGTCGAAAAACAACTGCGTCACGGCAAAATCGGCGCCGCAGTCCTGCTTCAGCTTCAAATAGGTAATGTCTTGCTGCACGCTGGCCGATTCTGTATGCCCTTCCGGGTAACAGGCGCAGCCAATTTTGAAGGTGTAGCGGCGCTGCATAAAGTCAATCAGGTCGCTGGCGTGGCGGAAGCCATCGGGATGCTGCACAAAGTCCTGGCTGCCACGGGGCGGGTCGCCGCGCAGAGCCATCACCGCCGGAATCCCGGCCACCTGCAATTCATTCAGAATCGCTTCCAGCTCGGCGCGGGAATGACCGGCGCAGGTCAGGTGGGCCATGGTGTCTATATGTAGTTCGCTCTGGATACGTTCCACCAGGCTGACTGTTTTTTGCCGGGTAGAGCCGCCCGCGCCATAGGTGACGGAGACGAAATCGAGGCCGATGTCGTGGGCGCTGGACAGCGTGGCGTACAGGGCGCTCCAGCCGGCCGGATTGCGCGGCGGAAAGTATTCGCAAGAAAGGGTGGGCAGGTGCGCGTCTAATTTTTGCATCGCATTCATGGTAACAACCTCTTGTGGGGACCGTTTATTCTGGCGCTGCCAATGGTCTGAGGTGATTATAACAGAAACGGCCGTGCCCATTTGTACAACAAAACGACAAACATCTCAGAGACTTTTGTCGTTTACTGCTTATCGCCGTTCAACCCGCTTTTACCGGCAGCTGCAAAGTTGCCCGCGCTTCGGCGATGGTGGCGATGGGCACGCCGGTGAGGTGGGCGAGGGTAACGGCCGTTTCCACCCCTTCCGCGCTCGATTTTGCCAATTCGCCATTGGGCAGGTATAGATTATCTTCCAGCCCCACGCGCACGTTGCCGCCCAACGTCAGCGCCGCCGCCACCAGCGCCCACTGCTTCGCGCCAATGCCAATCACCTGCCAGAACGAATTGTCCGGCAGCTGCTCCACCTGATGCAGCAAATTCTTCGTGCTGGCGGGGATGCCACCCAGCACGCCCATCACCAGGCTGAACTGATACGGCGGCTGCAAGACCCCCATGTCAATCAACGGCCGTGCATTGTTGATGTGGCCCGTATCAAAACATTCCATCTCCGGCCGTGTGCCCGCCTCGTTCATCGCCTCCAGAAAATATTGGATGTCCTTAAACGGATTGGCAAAAACATGGTCATGATAAAACACCTTCGCTTTACGCGAGTAAATGGCGTAATTCATCGAACCCATGTTCAGGGCAGCCATGTCTGGCTTCAGGGCGCGCACCTGGTGGACGCGCGTCTCCCGCTCCAGGCCGATGGCCCCGGTGGAATAGTTGATGATAACGTCGGGGCACTGCGCCTTAACCGCTTCGTCAATGCGGGCATACGTCTCCACGTCATACGCCGGCATCCCATTGTCCTGTCGGGCGTGGATGTGGACGATGCTCGCGCCCGCCTCGACACAGCGGCGGGCTTCAGCGGCGATTTCGTCAGGCGTGTATGGGATGTATGGCGACTGCTGCCGGGTGGCTAAAACGCCGGTAAGGGCGGCGGTGATGATTACTTTATCGGTCATGGGCTACCTCCCTGGGGAATTATGAATTATGGATGGTGAATGAGCTACATTTCTATTATTTCACGTTTTGGTGGCGCTGGCTATGATTGCGATGCGGCCTGTTTATAAGATTTTGGGGTGGAACGGCCGTTGCTTTTTACTGTCGTGTATAATAGCCGATGATATGCCAAGACAAGGCAGGAGATGGGATGAATACTTTAGTGGCTGAACTACAAGTAAAAGCCTCCAATGTGTCAATCAGCGAAGATTTTTTGACGGTTGATTTGGTGGACGGCCGTTCCCTTTCCATTCCTCTCATCTGGTATCCGCGTTTGTGGCACGGCACGGCTCAAGAACGGCAAAACTGGGAATGGATCGGTGATGGGGTCGGCATTCATTGGCCGCTTCTGGATGAGGACATCAGCATTGAAGGGCTGCTTTTGGGGCGGCGTTCTGGGGAAAGCCAGCGGTCTTTACAGCGCTGGTTAGATAAGCTTGTTAAAAGACCCGCTGGCTATTATTATTGCTTTTTTTGGTTAATAGATAAGCGGTAAGTTACATCCATGCCTAAAACAACCCAGGTCATTCATTGGCGCGCCCGGCGGCAGCGGCGGCGGCAGCGCAGCGGGCAGGCTGTCTTGAAGACAGCCGGTTTGCTGCTGTTGGTTGGTTTGTTGGTGATGATGTTTGGTTTGGTGGGTACGGTGGGGGCGGCAACGGCCGTCTACGCTTACTTCACCCAAGACCTGCCCGACTTCACCCAACTGGAAGCCCTGGGCCAAACCCAAAGCGACACCTTCGAGACCAGCAAAATCTACGCCTGGGGCGACGAAAAAGCTGGTGGAACCCGCGACCTCATCCTCATCTATGAGATCATAGACCCTCTTGGCGGCGACCGGCAGTGGATCAAGCTGGACCAGACGCCGCAAGCCCTGGTAGACGCCACCATCGCCATCGAAGACAAAACCTTCTGGACCAATCCCGGCTACGACTTGCAAGGCATTGGCCGCGCTTTCTACGAATATGTGCTCGAAGGCGGCGGCGTGCAGGGTGGCTCCTCCATCACCCAACAAGTTGTCAAAAACAACCTCATCGAGCCAGAGCGCCGCACGGTGGGCGACCAAGTAAGCCTGGACGATTACCAACGCAAGATAGAAGAACTGCTGCTGGCCCATCGCGCCGCCAACACCTACACCAAAGAACAAGTGTTGGAGTGGTATCTGAATACCAACTTCTACGGCAACCTGGCCTACGGCATCGAGGCGGCGGCGCGGGTTTACTTCGCCAAAACGGCCGCGCAGCTTACCCTGCCCGAAGCAGCCATGCTCGCCGCCATTCCCCAATCGCCCGCCCTCAACCCCATCAATAACCCCGTCGCCGCCAAAACGCGGCAAGAAGTGGTGCTAGACGCCCTGGCCCGCGAAGGCTACATCAGCAGCGAAGAAGCGGCGGCGGCCAAACTGGCGCCGCTGCAGTTGGTCGAAGCGCCGGAAGCGCGCTTCGACATCATCGCCCCCCATTTTGCCCTGGAGGTGCGGCAGCAGTTGGAAGCGATGTTTGGCCCGGCGTTGGTATTGGGCGGTGGACTGCGCGTTTACACCACCCTGGATTTAACCATGCAGCGGCAGGCGGAATGTGTGGCGCGGGCGCAAGTCGGCCGCTTATCGGGCGATTTGGGCGGCGGTCTGCCCGCCGACGAGCGGGACAACTGCCCGGCGTTGAGCTATTTGCTGCCCCTCAACACCGCCGATGTGGGCGTGGACCACAAAGTCAACAACGTGGCCGTCGTGATGATGGACCCGCGCACGGCCGAAATCAAGGCGATGGTTGGCAGCCGTAATTATTGGGACGCCAGCATTGATGGCTCGTTTAACGTGGCCGTAGACGGCCTGCGCCAACCGGGCAGCGCCTTCAAACCGTTCACCTATCTGACAGCCCTCAGCCAGGGCTACACCGCGGCGACAATGATGCTGGACGTGGAGACTGATTTTGGCACGCCCTACAACGGTGTGCCCTACGTGCCGCAAAACTACGACCGTCAGTTCCACGGCCCCATCCGCCTGCGCGAAGCGTTGGGCAACAGTTACAACGTGCCGGCCGTGCAGGCCACCAGTTGGGTCGGCGTGGATAAAGTGATCCGCACCGCCCACAACCTGGGCATTACCACCCTGGACAAAGGGGCCAACGCCTACGGCCTGTCGCTGACATTGGGCGGCGGTGAAGTGACGCTGCTGGACATGGTATACGCCTATTCGGTGATGGACAACATGGGCGTCATGGTCGGCCAGCCGCGCCCGGAAGCCGAACAACGGCTGGGCTATCGCACGCTGGACCCGGTGCTGATTTTGCGCGTGGAGGACCGGCAGGGCAATGTGCTGTACGAATACAATCAGCCGCAGCGCCGCGAAATCCTGACGCCGCAGTTGGCCTATCTGATGAACGATATTCTCTCCGACCGACGGGCGCGCTGCGCCGGTTTTGGCTGCCCCAACGCCCTGGAACTGCCAGACAATCGCCCGGCGGCCGTGAAAACCGGCACAACCAACGATTACCGCGATGGTTGGGCGGTGGGGTACACGCCGCAGTTGGTGACGGGCGTTTGGGTGGGTAATACGGACAATTCGCCGATGAGCAATTTGCCGGGCAGCAAGGGGGCGGCGCCTATCTGGCGGGCGTTGATGAGTTGGGCGCTGCAAGGGGAGGCGGTGGAAATCTGGCAACGGCCGTCGGGCTTTGTGGAAATGGCCGTGTGCAATATCTCTGGCCTGCTGCCCACCCGTTTGTGCCCCACTGTGTCTGAACTGTTCATTGCCGGCACGCAGCCGACGGTCTACGACAATATCTACCAGGAGTTTGCCGTGAACCGGGAGACGGGGCGGCTGGCGACGCTGTACACGCCGCCGGAGCTGATAGAAAATCGCGTTTACCGCGTCTACCCGGAAGCAGCGGCCGACTGGGTGCGCGAGAATGAGATCGAGCAGCCGCCAACGGAGTATGACACGATTGTGGATACGGCCGTGCCCACCCGCGATGTCGCCATTAGCAGCCCGGCCAGCTTCGCTTATGTTACCGGCCGGCTCACCATCACCGGCACCGCCCGCAGCGACGATTTTGCCCATTACCGGCTGGCCTATTTCCCCGGCCTGACGCCCACCGCGCTGCAAACCATCGCCGACACCGTGACCGAACCGAAGAACGATGATGTGTTAGGCGTGTGGGACACCAGCGACCTGAGCGGCCTCTACACCTTGCTGCTGACCGTTGTGCGGGACGATGGCAGCTTCGCCGAAACCAGCGTGCATGTGACCATAGACAACGAGCCGCCGACGGCCGAAATCCTCTTCCCTCTGCCCAATCAACAAATCTTCACCGACGAGGAATGGGTGATTGTGCAGGCGCAGGTGAGCGACGATTTATCGGTAGACCGGGTGGAGTTTTACGTGGGCGGCGCGGAGGCGCCGTTTGCCATCAGCACCGTGCCGCCCTTCACCAAGAAATGGGCCATTCCCGGCCCCGGCTGCCATACATTCCGGGTGGTAGCTTTTGATGCGGCGGGGAACAGGGGGGAGGCAACGGCCGTGCCCGTCTGTCTGGTGGCGCGCTGACATCTGCTATAATGTTGCCAGACTTGTTGAAGGAAAGTGACTGATGACCGAAATTATCTTTCTCGTCGAAGAAGATGTGGACGGGGGCTATACAGCGCGGGCGTTGGATCATTCGATTTTTACAGACGCCGATAGCTGGGATGAACTGAAAAGCATGATTCAGGAAGCTGTTAGCTGCCACTTTGAACCGGCAGACCGCCCCAAACTGATTCGTCTGCACATGGTTCGGGACGAGGTTATTCCGGCGTGAACCTGCCGCGCGATCTGGATGGAGATAAACTGGCGAAGTTGTTACGGCCGTTCGATTATGAGATTACCCGGCAAGTAGGCAGCCATATTCGCCTGACCACCACGCGCAATGGTGAACATCACATTACCATCCCGCGCCATCGTCCATTGCGCATCGGAACCCTGAATGCCATTTTGCGCGACGTGGCGCAGCATTTGGATATGAGCAGAGATGAATTGCTTGACGCTTTGTTGTGACCTGAATCGGCTGGCGAGTGCGAAGTTGGCGCAGTAGTGGTGGGAAAATGGGAGGCGGCACGGCCGTGCCCGCACCTACCCATCCCCAAATTTCACCATCTCCACGTCCCCCAACGCCCGACGCAAATCGTCTCGTCCTAATATCACCGTCACACCCCGCTCGCCGGAGCCAATAGACATTTCTTCGTAAGCATAAATGCTGGCGTCGGCCAGGATGCGCAGCGGTTGGGGCAAGCCAAAGGGAGCCACCGCGCCCCGTTCATAACCGGTGACACGCATCACTTCTTCTTCGCTGGCCGTCGTCAGCCGCTTTTCGCCCAGGTAGCGGCGCAGCGTTTTCCAATCAATTTGCTGCGGACCGGCCATCAGCACCATCACAAAACTCTCCGCCGACAGGCGAAACACAAGGCTGCGGATGATCTGGCCTGGCTCTTGCCCGCGCTCGGCGGCGGCTTGCTCCAACGACGCCACTGGGCCGGGATGACGAAACACACGATGGGGAATGCCCAGCGCGGCCAGGGCGTGCGAGACGGGAGGGATGTTGTCCATGAAAGCCATTGTACCGATCATCAACAGGGCCGCCAACTCAACGGCCGTCCGCCCAATTGTTGTTTCATGAGCGCTATGTTACAATCCGTGCCTGTCTCTAGCGCAATGACGCATTGCGCTATATTTTTGTAAGTTGCTCGTGATAGGCTGCAGTAAGTAGTAAGGCATGAGAGAAGAGGCAAGAACGGGAAAGGCAGCAACCGTATCCCGTGGAGGTAATAAAAGATGAAACGTAGCTATTTGGCGCTGTTTAGCGCCCTGTTTGTCCTGGTGGTCGCCGCTGCGGTACGGCCGTCTTCCCAGGCCGCCGCGCAGCAAACCAACCTACTCACCAATCCCGGTTTTGAAGGCGGACACTACAACCAGGACGGCATCTCTGAAATCACCGTCCCCAACGGCTGGCGAATGCACTGGCTGGATGGACAGCCGTTTGCCGGTTCCAATGGCAACGCCGCCCGCCCAGAGACCGTCGTCTGGAACATCAAAGACGCCCCGCTTAACGAACAAACCCTGTTTTTTCGTGATGGCTCTTACGCGCTAAAGATCTTCAAAGGTTGGGCGCCGCTGTATGCCGGGTTGTCGCAAGACGTTTCTGGCCTGGAAGTTGGCCGCCGCTACCGTCTGGCGATCCCCATTTTCATAGATATTGTTGAATCTTATGAGGGTGGCAAACAAGCGCCTGGTAAACTGGACTCCGGCCAGGTACGCATTGGGACCAGCGCCGTTGGCGCGGGCTGGCGCAACGAGTCGGCCATCCAATACAGCGGCTGGTGGACGGCCGGCAACATTCAGCCTTTTTATCAGGCGTACCCCGTTTTCCTGCACGATTTCACCGCCACCAGCCCGAACATGACCATCTGGATTGAGATGGCCTCTAAAGACCCGTACATCAACAACGGCTTTTTCATGGATGGACTGGCGATGCTGGCATTAGATGAACGCGACAATTCCGTCACTGCGCCGCCCGCTTCTGGCGGGACAACGTCTGGCAGCGCGGCTGTGGCGCAGCCGGCCGGGCCAACAGCCACGCCGCCGCCCACACCCACCCCCCGCGCCGATGGCGCTGTGGTCCACACCGTGCAAAGTGGCGATTCTTTTTGGGGATTGGCGATCCAATACGCCGGAGTCATGGGACTCTCGGCCGAAGCGGCGGTGAAGGCCATTCAAGACCTCAACAACAACCCTACCTTCATCAACCCTGGCGACGAACTCATCATCGTGCCGCCTAACCAGACGCCGCCCACACCCACCCCAGAACCGGTAGAAGAGGAGCCAACCGCAGAAGCGGAAGCCGCTGAAGCGACGGCCGAACCGGAAGAGACGGCCGTTACCAGCGACACCGCCCTCAACACCGTCAGCAACGCCAATACCGCCAACGGTATCTGCGTGACTGCCTTTGAAGACGCCAACAGCGACGGCCAGCGCGATCTCGACGCCGAGCCCTTGATGTCCAACGTGGCCATCAGCGTCTTCCAGGGCGGCAAAAACGTCGCCTCTTACGTCACCGATGGCGTCAACCCGCTCTACTGCTTCGAGAACCTGAACAACGAAACCTATCAGGTACAGGCATACCCGCCGGCCGGCTATCAGACCACGACACCGGAAAGTTGGGCGGTCGCCGTAACGGATGGCGTGATCATCCCGGTCAGCTTTGGCCTGACCACCGCACCACCAACAACAGCCGACGCGATAGCCGACGCCAGCCTGACCACAAGCGAAGCAACGGCCGTACCCGCCGCCGCTGATACAACCAACGCCGCGGCCGAGCAATCCGGCGGTTTCCTGGCTAACATGAGCGGCATTATTCTCATCATCGCCGCCTTCCTGGTGCTGCTCGCTGGGGCGGGGGTCTATTTGCTGCGTCGTGGGTGAGGATTTCAGTAATCAGTATCCAGTATTCCGTGTTCGGTAACGGAACACGGGACACGGAACACGGAACACGCGCCTTCGGGCGCGTTTTTCATTCCCGTGTCCTTTGCGTGCGGATGGCGTCAGCCAACCGCCAAGTTTAAACCCGCCTGAGGAGGTAAACTAAGTAAGGAAGATTGGACAAATCTCGTTCCTATAACGGGAGAGAAAGGGGGAACAAGCGCCGCTGCCCAAACGTTTCACGCCTGACGCATAACAATCAATTTGATTTTTGAGGGAAACAACAATGACATATCGTGATGATCAGCCCACCGGACCTGTCGAATTTCGACCAGCAGCGCCCTATACCCCACCAGCGCCGCCGCGTAAAAAAAGGGGCTGCCTGGGCTGTTTGGGTCAGGCGGCGATTGTGTCTGTTTTGCTGCTGGCCGTCCTTGTCTTTGGCGGCATTGTGGTGGCCGGGACACTGGTCTACAGCAATCTCTCACGCGAAATTGAGGCAGGCATTGCCAAGTTAGACACTGCCCGTGAGCGCGACATATTTGAGACGACGCGCATCTTCGACCGCAATGGCGCCCTGCTGTGGGAATTTTTTGGCGAAGGGAAACGGACAGAAATCCCGCTGACGCAAATGCCCCCGGCGCTGATTGCCGCCACCATTTCGGTGGAAGATGACTCGTTTTACCAAAACACCGGGCTGGACATCCCCGCTTTGGCTGCCGCTCTGATTGCCAACTACAAAAACCCCGACGGCCGTCCCGTTGGCGGCAGCACCATCACCCAACAAATCGTCCGCCACATCGTGTTTGATTACGACGAGCGCACGGCCGTTTCCTACAACCGCAAAGCCAAAGAGATCATCCTGGCCTGGATCATGGACCAGAAATACAGCAAGGATGAGATTTTGGCGATGTACCTCAACGAAATCTACTACGGCAACCTGGCCTACGGCGCAGAAGCCGCCGCCCAAACCTACTTCGGCAAAGCGGCCGCCAGCCTGACAATCGGCGAGGCGACGCTGTTGGCCGGGCTGCCACAAAGCCCGGTGGAGTTGGACCCATTCACCAACCTGGAAGGGGCCAAAGAGCGGCAGTGGCTCATCCTCAACCTCATGGTCGGCGATGGCGTCATCAACCAAACTCAGGCCGAAGACGCCTACCGGGAACCGCTCACCTTCGCGCCGCAAGAAGTCAGTCTGAACGCGCCCCATTTTGCCGTTTACGCCCGGCAGCTGCTGGAGGAACAGTTTGGCGCGGAAGCGGTCGCCAACGGCGGCCTGCAAGTGACCACGACGCTCGATTTGCGTTACCAACGGCTGGCCGAGCAGTTGGCGCGGCAGCACGTGGACGCCGTTGGCCCCCAGCACAATCTCAACAATGCCGCCCTGGTCGCCCTGAAACCAGCCACCGGCGAAATCCTGGCAATGTTGGGCAGCGTGGATTATCACGATGATGACATTGACGGCCGTGTCAATGTCACCCTCTCGCCGCAGCAGCCTGGCAGTTCCATCAAACCACTCACTTACGCCGCCGCCCTGTCGCCCCTGCCCGATGGCGGCGAACCAGCCTGGACGGCCGCCGATATACTGTGGGATGTGGCCGTAGAGTACCCCCAGTTTGATGGCAGCAGCTACACGCCGCTGAATTATGACGGCCGTTTCCACGGTCCCGTGCGTCTGCGAGCCGCCCTCGCCAACAGCTACAACGTGCCCGCCGTGCTGGCCTTGCAAGACATCGGCGTGCCCCACTTCATCGAATTCGCGCAGCAAATGGGCATCAGCAGTTGGACCGGCGACAGTTCCAATTACGGTCTGGCGCTGACGCTGGGCGGCGGCGAAGTGACGCCGCTGGAGCTAACCGGCGCGTATGCTATTTTGCCAACGGTGGCAGCAAAGTACCGCCAACGGCCGTGCTGCGCGTGACCAAAAGCAGTGGCGAGGTGTTGTACGAATATCAGCCGCCAGCAGCCGCCGCCGTGCTGGATCCCCGCGTCGCCTTCCTCATCAGCGACATTTTGGACGACGACGCGGCGCGCGTCGCGGCGATGGGCAGCCAGAACCCGCTGGCGCTGCCCTTCCCGGCCGCCGCCAAAACCGGCACCACCAATGATTACCGCGACAATTGGACGATGGGCTACACGCCCGGCCTGGTGGTCGGCGTCTGGACGGGCAACACCGATAACAGCCCCATGCTCAACATCAGCGGTCTGACGGGCGCGGCCCCGTTGTGGGGCGACTTCATGCAAGCGGTGTACGCCGACTATGCCTTGTTGGAGGCGCTAAACGTGAATGGCGTGCCCGCCCCGACGCAGTTTACGCCGCCATCTGGGTTGGAGAAACGGCCGTTATGCGCTATCGCCTCCGTCGCGCCGGGCATGGTAGACTGCCAACGCAGCGGCGAGGAGTGGTTCCTGGTGGCGCAAAATCCGGTTATAGAGCCGACGGTTGATCCGAATGTAGTGCGCTGGGAGGAATTGGAAACGGCCGTGCTGCGGATGCCCGCCGTCCCCCTACCGCCTTTGCCGCCAGAAGCCTTTCAGGTCAGCGATGGCGCGGACAACAAACAGCCACCGCCGCAGATTTTCTGCCAGATTGGCGCAGGGTCGGACGCCGCCCAACTGCCGCCCAATGCCCTGCCGCAAGTCTTCCTGACGCCGCCGCGTAACCCGGAAAGCCTGAAGGCGGCCCACGAGTGGGCGCAGGCGAATAATCTGGCGATTTTGCCAACGGCCGTGTGTACCGATGATCTATTGCTGGCAGCGCGTGACCCGAATGTAACGGCCGTCTGGCGCATCACCAGCCCGGCCAACGGCGCTGTGGTGAACGGCATTTTGCCCATTCTGGGCACTGCCGATTTCGACCCGGGCGTGGTGCAGTTTTACAAAATCGAGTTGGGTGTGCCGGATGGCGACAACGTCAACTGGCTGACGCTGGGCGAGACGCATAACACGCCGGTGGTCAATGGCACACTGGAAATGCTGCACGCGGAGGGGCTGGCCCCTGGCAGTTACTGGCTGCGCCTCATCGTGGTGCAAGACAGCAACTACGTCGGCGAGCCGCACACGATTCAGGTGGTGGTGCAGTAACTGTCATGCTGAGCTTATGAAGGACATTCGTTCACAGTCACGGCCGTTTTCCGGATTCTCATGTATAATCAGTAGATCGAAACGGAGCGCGGGCATCTTGCCCGCATTGGCAGGCGAGACGCCTGCGCTCCCAAATCAGTTCGATCTACTGATAATAAATAGGGCAATGAAGATGTTGCCTGAACCTGTGCAATAAGGTCTTCATCTCTGCCAAGCGCTGCAATCAATGTATTTTGAAATCCTTGGTGAAGTAACCAACATAGAAGTCATTGCAAAAGGCACAGGTATTCGCGATCGTGAAACTTTAAATACACGATATGGCGCTGGCAATTGGCGAAAAATGAAAGGCACTGCTCACGTTCTGTTGGCGAATGGGCAACTAAGGCGCGTGAAGTTCATTGGTATGAAGCGCATGGAATTGGCAAACGATTGCTAAAAATCAAACGCTATTTGGATTGATTATGGCACAACAAGAGAAACACAACTACGTCATCTGCATCCAAAACGATGGCGCTGATGACTTGCAGTTGCGCAAAATTTATCAAGTCTTACCAGACGAAAACGCGGCGCAAGATGGTTACTTGCGCCTCATTGATGATTCGGGTGAAGACTACCTGTATCCTGATAGTTTCTTTACCCCGGTCACACTGTCACCCAATACCGTTCGCGCAGTTTTTGCCGCGCCGGTTGTGTAGTGGTTCACGGCCGTTCCACCCAAACAAAAAGCGCGGCAGCCCAGAGAAACTCTCTCTGCGCCGCCGCGCGCTTCTGCGTTAATTTCCCAAAACGCCCTACTTCTGCAACAAATCCGTAAACGTCCGGCCCAACACCGAGCCTTCCTCCGTCTGCCGGCCGCCGGCCGCTGGCGCATGGGCCAGCACCCGGTCCGCCAACCGCGAGAACGGCAGCGACTGCACCCACACGCGCCCCGTCCCTTGCAGCGTCGCCAGGAACAGCCCCTCGCCGCCAAAAACCATAGACTTTAAATTACCGGCGCGCTGAATGTCATAGTTGATGGTCTTCTCAAAGGCCACGATACAACCCGTATCCACCATCAGCTTTTCGTTATTCAGCCGCTTCTCGACAATCGTGCCGCCGGCGTGGATGAAAACCAGGCCATCACCCACCAGCCGCTGCAAAATAAACCCTTCGCCGCCAAAAAAGCCCGCGCCCAACCGTTTGGTAAAGGCGATGCTGATTTCTGTGCCCAACGCCGCCGCCAGAAAGGCATCCTTCTGACAAATCAACTCGCCGTTGGCTTCGTCCAGGTCAATCGCCATAATTTTGCCGGGGTAGGGCGAACTAAAGGCGACGTGCCTTTTGCCCTGGCCATTGTTGGTGAAGTGCGTCAAAAACAGCGATTCACCGGTGACAGCCCGTTTAGCGGCGCTGCCCAGTGCGCCAAAAAAGCCGCGCCCAGGGTTGGAACCATCCCCCATTTTAGCTTCAAACGTGACGCCATCTTCCATGTACATCATCGCCCCGGCTTCGGCGATCACTGTTTCCTGGGGGTCCAATTCAATTTCGACAAACTGCAAATCATCGCCAAAAATCTTAAAATCTACAACGTGACTTTTCATGTTGCTCCTTGTTATGACTTAAGTAGGGATTATGATGGTATACGGCCGTTCCCACTTCTGTACGCATGTTTTGGTCATCGGTTTCATGCTTTGTTTTGGCGCAGCCGCCACCACAAACCCACCGGGTAGCCGAGCATCTTGGCTGCGTCGCCCACCAGGCGGATGATGGGGATGAGGGCGAAGGCGCGCAGGCGCGCAGGCGGCCGCCAACCCCAGGTATCTGTCCACAGGCGTTCGGCAGGGCGGCGGGTGTAGACGCCGGTCCCCAACAGCAGCAGCAGCCAACCGGCCCGCTTTTCGCGCCAGATGAGGCCGAGGACAAACGGCAGGCCAATCAGATAGGTGGCATAACGGACGAGGTGGCGTTTGCCCCAGAGGTTGGCTTTGCCATCGCCGCGGGCGTAATTGTAGTATTGGCGGAAGAAGGCGCGCAGGCTGCTGCGGGGGCGGAAATAGGCAACGGCCGTATCCGCCAACGGAAACGCGCCATATTTCTCGCGCAGGGCCATGTCAAAAATCAAATCTTCGCTGTAATCCAGCCATTCCGGGTAGCCGCCCACCTCCGCCCAGGCGCTTTTTAGGAAGGCCACCGAGCGGCTGGAAGGCAGAAAATTGGCCGGGTCTACATCTTTGCGCTGTGGCAAGACAGTTGCCCCCATCACCACTTCAAAATCGGTGAAGGGATCCGCCTCGAACCAACCACTGACCACCGGCGCGCGCTGCTCCAGAATGGGGCGGCACAGGTCTTCCAACCAATAAGGCGAGAGGACAACACCGGCATCGGTGGCGGCGATGATCGGCCCGGCGGCGGTGGCGATGGCCCGGTTGCGCCCTTCGCTGATGTTGGCTCCGGGGGCGACGATGAGCTTCAGCGGCAGCCAGGTTTTTATACTCAGCCACGATTTCCAGGGTGTTGTCGCTGGAGCCGCCATCACAAATCACCACTTCGTCGGCTGGGCGGGATTGGTGGATGAGCGAGTCGAGCAACGGCCGTATCGCCTCCCCTTCGTTCTTTACTGTGCAAATAACTGAAATGTTCATTATTAGTCGAGTAGTCTGTTAGTTGAATCATCTGGTAGTTGGATAACCAACTCCAAAATCCGAAATCCGAAATCCGAAATCCTATGACGCACCACGTTATATTTTACACTCTCTTTGTTTAACCCCAAGTGGCGGCGAGGGTTCTGGTTTTTGCTTTGCTTTTGCGCGTGTTAGAATCAGGCAGTTATGGCTACTAAAGAGCTGAGTCTAGTTATACCTGTGTACAATGAGGTGGAGAATGTACGGCCGTTGCTAGCCGAAATCAGCGCCGCCTTAGCCGATCTGCCCCTGGATTATGAAGTGGTGTTTGTGGACGACGGCAGCAGCGACGGCAGTTTTGACGCGCTGAAGCTTTTGACCGCCGAAAACGAGCGGGTGGTCGTCGTCCGTTTTCGTCGTAATCACGGGCAAACGGCCGCTTTCGCCGCCGGATTCGCCTACGCCCAGGGACGGCTGATTCTCACCCTGGACGCCGACCGGCAAAACGACCCGGCCGACATCCCCCGCCTGCTGGCAAAACTAGACGAAGGGTACGACGTAGTCAACGGCTGGCGGCAAAATCGCCAGGACGCCTTCTTGCTGCGCAAAGTGCCTTCCTACATTGCCAACCGCCTCATCGCCCGTTTTTCCAAGGTGCCGCTGCACGACCGCGGCTGCTCTTTGCGTCTGTTCCGCGCTGAGGTGGCCGCGGAACTGCACTTGTACGGCGAACTGCATCGCTTCATCCCCGAAATGGTCCATTTTGCCGGGTTTACCATGGCCGAAGTGCCCGTCAACCATCGCCCCCGGGTGGCCGGTAAGGCTAAATATGGCCTCTCGCGCACCTTTCGCGTGCTGCTGGACCTCTTTACCATCCTGTTTTTGCGCCGCTACGGCGACCGGCCGATGCACTTTTTTGGCGCGCTGGGCATCCCGCTGGGCAGCATCGGTGGGCTGGGGCTGTTTTATCTGGTTGCGTTGAAGCTGTGGGCCGGGCTGACCGGCGGTTGGGCCGGGTTTCGGGCGATGGAAATTGGCGAACGGCCGCTGCTGCTCCTCTCTATCCTCTTTGTTATCCTGGGGACGCAGTTCCTGGTGATGGGTCTGCTGGCCGAACTGATGGTGCGCACTTATTACGAAACACAAGACAAACCCGTTTACACCGTGCAGACAGTGTTGGGGCGAGGTTGAAGAAGACTGGGAGACTGGGAGACTGGGAGACTGGGAGATGGCTGCCCCTGTTGGCGTTCCTGGCGGGAGCGCTGCTGCT